>JAUZQT010000042.1 GCA_030950825.1 Mariprofundaceae bacterium
TATTACTTAGACAGGGGGTTCGACAAGCTCACCCACCAGCTCAGCTACCAATTCGACAGGGGGTTCGACAAGCTCACCCACCAGCTCAGCAACCAATTCGACAGGGGGTTCGACAGGCTCACCCACCAGCTCAGCAACCAATTCGATAGGCTCACCCACCAGCTCAGCAACCAATTCGACAGGGGGTTCGACAAGCTCACCCACCAGCTCAGCAACCAATTCGACAGGGGGTTCGACAAGCTCACCCACCAGCTCAGCAACCAAGATGGTTCGTGTAAAACTTGCAGAGCATAAATTTCTTGAGCTGGATGCGATGGTAAAAACATCTTTTTACAGCCCTGATGGTGCGCCTATTTCTGCCGAGCAATTTATCAAAAATCTGTTTGGTGACCTTCCTTCCTTCTTTAGCAATGAAGATGAACTGAGAAAGATTTGGAGTTTACCCGATACAAGGAAGAAGCTGCTCAATGCTTTGGCTGAGAAAGGTTATGCGGAAACACAGCTTGATGAGTTTAAACGGCTGATTCATGCCGAAGACAGTGATTTGTATGATGTGCTGACTTATGTGGCTTACCACAGCGACATGCTGCCAAGGCAGAAGAGGGCTGAGCAAGCCAAGGTTCACTTTATCAATTACAACCAAGCACAGCGTGAATTCTTAGATTTTGTCTTAAAACAATATGTGAAAGCAGGTGTAAGCGAGCTTGATGATGCAAAATTGCGTGATTTATTAATTTTAAAATATGAAGCACTTTCAGATGCTAAAAGTAAACTTGGTGATATCAAAACGATCAGAAGCACCTTTATCGGTTTTCAGCCGTATTTGTATGGGACCATTGCTGCATGAATAAATATTTGAAATTATTACTAATTTTTGCGCTGTTGCTGCTATGTTCATTGTTGTTTGCATGGCAACAACTTGCTGAAAAACATCAACAAACAGGTGGTTCGGTGGTGATTCCCCAAGGTGCATCATCGCACAGGGTTGCCAGCTTATTGGAGCAGAGAAATATTATTGATTCCGCATGGTTGTTTCGTTTGGCAGCACGCTTAAGTGGTACGGCAACACAGATCAAAGCAGGGGAGTATGCCTTCTCTGGCGATATGAGTGTGCGCGATGTGTTGAATAAATTGGTTGCAGGTGATGTGAAAATGCATCGCTTAACCATTCCAGAAGGCTTGCGAAGCCAAGAAGTTTTGCAGCTATTGGCTGACCATAGTCAGATACCACTGGTACGTTGGCAGGCAGCACTTCAGTTGCTTTTAGAGGGAAAAGAAGAAGAGGGGCGTTTATTGCCAGAAACCTACACCTATAACATGCCCATACATCCAACGGCAATATTAATGAGTATGATTCGGGCGCAAACAAAAATTCTTGCAGCAATTAAGCCAGAGTCCGACGAAAAGATACGCATTATGGCATCCATTATTGAAAAAGAGACATCATTGGATCAGGAGCGGGTATTGGTTTCGGCAGCAATTCACAACCGCCTGCGTTTGGGTATGCCTTTGCAAATGGATCCAACGGTGATTTATGGCATTTGGAAGCGTGATGGTGTGTTTTCAGGCAATATTCGTCGAAAGGATTTAAAAGAAAATACGCCTTGGAATACTTATACCAATAAAGGCCTACCGCCGACAGCGATTTGTAATCCAGGTTCTGCAAGTTTGTATGCGGCAGCAAACCCTGCCGACGTGGATTATTTATATTTTGTAGCGGATGGCAGTGGCGGTCATGCTTTTGCTGCAACATTGGCCGAACATCAAAGCAATGTGAGGAAATGGGTGCGCTTTGAAAGAAAAAAAAGAAAAAGTCCCAATGAATGACTATCCCGCATTATTCATAAATCGTCGTGATGATTGCGGACAAAGGGGCAAGCAAGGGCGCGGCAGTATTTATGAATAATGCGGGCTATGATGTATGGGTGATTGAGCTCAATGTACCACCGAGTCGATCACTGATGTTGCAGGCATGGTTATTGGGTGAGGATGGTTTGGGTGTGATTCGTTGCCTTGACCCTGAAAAAAAGAAACAACAATTTTGGACAACCGTTTGCCAACGGGGCGAAGCGCATGATTGGCTTCAAAGTTTGCCAGAGCATTTTAAAGTGACTGGCGAATGGTTGTGGAGGGAAGAATGAATCATACAGGACGCTTGATTAGCTTTGAAGGTGGTGATGGCTGCGGGAAAAGTACGCAATTAACGTTGACTGCGGACTGGTTACGAGAGCAAGGCAGGGATGTGTTGGAGACAAGGCAGCCTGGGGCAACAGCACTGGGCAGAGAGATCCGCACTTTATTACTGTCAGGTGAGTTTGTTCCTGTGCCTGAATGTGAATTATTATTATTTTTGGCAGATCGTGTCCAGCATGTGAAAGCGGTGATTCAGCCTGCTTTGAATCAAGGCAAGTGGGTATTATGCGATCGTTATTCGGATTCAACATTGGCGTATCAGTTGGCGGCGCGTGGTTTGGCAGAAGGAACCGATTTAAAACCCATGTTGGCATTTGCAGAAGCAGGCTGTGTACCGCAGCAAACCTTTTGGCTGGATGTCCCAGCTGTGCTTGCTTTGCAGCGGGTACGAACGCGTAGCAAAATGGGTGAAGAAAGCACGCGCTTGGATGAAGAGGCTTTATCCTTTCATGAGCGCGTGCATGCTGCATTTGTAACAATTTGCCAGCAATGCCCAGAGCGTGTGGTGCGGCTGGATGCCACCAAAGACATAGCTGTTATCCAACAGCAGATTCAAGGTGCATTGGTATGATGAAGCAGCAGGTATTGGGGCATGAAGCCACCCATCAACGCTTTGTACACTTGATGCAGGAAGATAAATTGCCCCATGCATGGTTATTGCATGGTTTTCGGGGTGTAGGAAAATCTATGTTGGCGCAACAATTAGCGGCGGTATATTTGTGTCAGCATCGCACGGCTTGTGGTACATGTCATAGCTGCTGTATGTTGGCAGCAAAATCGCACCCAGATTTTGTGCAGCTGGGTGTTTTGTGGGATGAAAAGAAGAAGAAGTTTCTTCGGAATATTAATATTGCCCAAATACGGGATGTATTGTCATTTTTAGCGCTTTCAGGCATGCAGAGCCAGCGCCGAGTAGTGATTTTGGATGATGCAGATGCGATGAATAATCAAGCCGCTAATGCTTTGCTTAAAGGCTTAGAAGAGCCGACTGATGGAAGTTTGCTGTTGATTATATGCCATGATTTAACACATCTACCAGCCACGATTCGCTCGCGTTGTATGCTGGAGCATTGTGCGCCATTGGGTGATAGGGATATGCAACAGGTTTTAAGCCAAATGAGGTTGCCTGAAAAAATAATGCCGTTGGCATCCAGTCTTACTCTAGGTTGCCCAGGGAATATTGCAGCATTGCAAGATGGGGATGTGGCACAAGCATGTTTACAGTGGTATGAATTGACCATGGATTTATCAACAGCTGATATTGGTGCGTTGTATGATCACTTGCAAAAGTATCTGCATATTATTCCCCATGATTTAATCATAGCAATGTTGATGTTGCCACTGCAAATGATATTGGAAAAGACAGAGAAGAAAGCAATGGTATCCTATGCCGCGAAAGAAAAGCTTTTTGATGCTGCGCAGCAGTTATTGATGTGGCCAGCAGAAGTCATTCGCCACAGCTTGCGGCCAGCGCCAGCATTATTATCACGTATCTTGGTGATGCGCCTAGCCTTAAAAGGCATGACGATGTGAAAGGCGAGAGTATTTGTGATGGCCTGATTGTTCATCCCATAAATAAGATGAACAACCGAGAGCCACAAGATGGTACCGAGGGCCGGAGTCGAACCGGCACGACCGAAGCCACTGGATTTTGAATCCAGCGTGTCTACCAATTTCACCACCCCGGCATTGCTGTACAGATAGCGTCAGTAAGACGCGGCGAACTTTGTCATGAGTTTTTTTAGTGTCAAGTCTTGTGATGTGTTTTTATTTTATCAGTATCGCAAGCATGAATGACAGGGTGGTGGACAAGGATATGAAACAACAAACAAAAGATTTTGATGCGGTGATTGTTGGGGGTGGAGTGATCGGCGGTGTATTGGCCTTGCAACTTGCAGAGCAGGGCTATCGTATTGCGATTATTGAGGCACTTCACCATGGCCTAGGAAAAACAGACCCAGAACGCGTGATAGCCTTATCATATGGTTCTCGTTGTTATTTGGAGAAGCTGGGTCTTTGGAAGGCCATCAGTGATGTTGGGCTTGGGCATATTCGGCATATTGAAGTGCGCGAAGCGAATAATCATGGACTGGTGCAAATGCACGCAACGGATGCTTTTTTGGGCGATACTCAAAGCGGGAGTATTGATGCTTTGGGTTATGTTGTCGAAATTGCTGACATGGTTGCGCCAATTTATGCGGCACTAGAGGGGAAGGTGACATGGTTTCGACCCGCACATGTGGAGGCCATGCAGCATGATGCAGATGGTGTGTCTATTACTTTGTGTTGCAATGGCGAAACACTGACAGTTACCAGTAGCCTACTCGTTGGTGCTGACGGTACCCATTCGCAGGTGCGTCGCATGGCTGGCATTGGCACGCATGGTTGGGATCATAATCGTTTTGGCTTGGTGGCATCAGTACGCTGTGAGCACGGGCATGCTGATACTGCTTATGAATGTTTTCGCAGCTCGGGGCCTTTGGCATTGCTTCCTTTGGCCGATGACCGATTTTCCATTGTTTGGGCACTTGCGCCACAAGAGGCGGTGCGCATGATGGAATTACCTGACCGTATGTTTTTAAAACGTCTGCAACGGGCAGCCGATGAATCGGTATTACCACGTTCAGGACGTTTTGAATCACTGGGTAAACGCGCTTGTTTTCCTCTGGAGTTCCGTGTTGCCAAAGCATATGCCCGCTCGCGCATTGTTTTGGTTGGTAATGCTGCACACACCGTACACCCTGTCGGTGGCCAAGGGATGAATTTAGGTTTGCGTGATGTCGTTGATTTGCTTGCTGTGTTGGATAGCCCACTGGCAAAAAAAGATATGGGTAATCCCCTCTTATTAACAGCCTATGCTGAAAAACGGCGTGCCGATGTATTGGCTGTGGGTGGTTTTACAGAATCCATGCTTGCGGTTTTTGGCAATGATTTAGAATGGATGCGCTTTTTACGCAGTAAGGCTTTAGGCGCTATGCAAACGATAGATCCTTTGAAGGGTGAGCTTCTACGGCATGCATCTGGAATCACTCAATTGCGCAAATGTTCATTAGTGCAATTGAATCAAGTAGTAAGGTATGAAAGTACCGAAAATGTTGAAAAAACGGGAGGTGATGTATGAGCCCGAAGACAGGCAAAGACAGTGATGGATACCATCATGAGCATGTGAAGTGTGCCGAGCGTGTCGATGTGTTGGTTGTTGGTGCAGGCATGGTGGGTCTGGCTTTTGCGAGTGCTTTAAAAGACTCAGGCTTGAAGGTGACCTTGATTGAGCGTGGTGAGCCTGCAGTGTTTGAATCGCTGGGTATGGATTGCCGTGTATCGGCGATTGTGCTTGGCAATCAGCAGATATTGCAAGGTTTGGGGGCTTGGAAGCACTTACAAGCCGATGCTGGGGCGATGCATAGTATGCGTATTTGGGATGATCAGCATCCAGGTGGTATTCGTTTTGATGCCGATGAAATTTCAGAGGGTGATACAAACTATGCTGCATTGGGTTATTTGGTACAAAACTCGCATTTGCAAGCAGCGTTGAAAAAGACGCTTTTGCCGCATGATAATGTTGAAATATTATGCCCAACAACCATTCGTACGGTTGAATGGCTGAGCGAGCATGTGCAAATCACACTGCAAGATGGGCATAGACTGATTGCGCCGTTGATAGTGGGTGCTGATGGAGCCCATTCATGGTTGCGCGAGCAGGCTGATATTGGTGTTTATTCTCGTGATTACAATCAAAGTGGCATTGTGGCGAATGTGCGCTCGATGATGCCGCACCATGGTACGGCATTTCAGCGTTTTACTGCATCGGGGCCTTTGGCCATGTTACCCATGGGAAATGGACTCTGCTCAATTGTTTGGAGCCAGTTTAGTGATGATGTTGAACGCTTGATGGCATTGGATGATATTGGTTTTCTTGAAGAGTTGAATCTTACTTTCGGCCCAATGCTTGGCCGTATTGAAGAAGTTGGAAAACGTGCTGCATTTCCTTTGAAAGCTCGCCTTGCCATACATCTTGTGCGTCCGCGTCTTGCTCTGATTGGTGATGCTGCGCATACGATTCACCCATTGGCAGGGCTGGGGGTGAATCTTGGCCTGCGTGATGCCATGGTGTTGGCACAAGAAATTGTTGATGCTAAAAAATATGGTGAAGACTGGGGTGATATGTCAGTGCTGAACCGTTATATGAAACTGCGTATGCCTGATATATTGAGTGTCATGGGCTCGATGGAAGGGCTGCATCGCATCTTCACCAGCCAATTGCCAGGTTTGCCGATGTTACGAGGCTTGGGGATGAAGGCTTTGGGTAATGCGAGCATCATTAAAAGTTTGTTGATGAGGAACTCAACGGGTTTGACGTTGCCCGTTCCCAAGCAAGTAGGTTAAAGTGGCAAACAACTGGTCGCGGGAAGAAACCATTGTTGCTTTTAATGTGTACTGTAAAATACCATTTCAAGCATCAAGTTCAAGGCACCCTGATGTTATAAAATATGCGAATATCATTGGTCGAAGTCCTGCCGCGTTGAATATGGAAATAGGTAATTTTGGCAGGTTAGACCCTGCATTAAGAGAGCGTGGAATCACAGGCCTTGTTCATGGAAGAAAATTAGAAGAAATTGTTTGGAATGAATTTCATGGCAACTGGAGTGAATTAGCTTTTGAGAGTGAGTGCTTCATTGCTAATATGCAAAACAAGCAGCTTGAAGAGTCTCTCAATATAGAAGTTTTAGAATTTCCAGAAGGAAAAGATCGGAAGGCAATGCTTAAGACTAGGATTAAGCAATCATTTTTCAGGTCAACTATTCTTGCATCTTATCAATACAAATGTTGCATTTCAGGTTTATCAATTCCTGAGCTCTTGATTGCAAGCCATATTATACCGTGGAGTCAATGTAAAAAAGAGCGACTCAATCCGAAAAACGGACTCTGTTTGAACCCTATTCATGACAAAGCTTTTGATAAGGGATATCTAACGATTACAGCTGACTACAAAGTTCAAATATCGCAATATTTAAAAGATGTGGAACACGATAAAGCTGTTGTTGAATTCTTTATTAAACTTGAAGGTGTTTCAATTAATCTTCCTAACAGATTTTTACCAAGCAAAGAAAACCTTTCATACCATCACGAAAAGGTGTTCATACAATGATTTGTGGGAGATGTTATGAAAAACATTGATTTTTATTTTGATTTTATCAGCCCATACAGCTATCTCGTAGCAATACAGCTGGCACGATTCTCTGATGAGCATGGTGTGAAATTTGAGTGGTTGCCAGTGAATTTACCCAAACTCATTCATCAATCGGGTAATGTGCCGCCAGCTACGATTAAAAATAAGGCGATGTATTCTTTGCGTGATTTAAAACGTTGGGCAGCTTATTTGGATGTGCCGTTTAAGATGATTCGGCCTGGTGCTTTTGATAGTCGCCCTGCCTTGCGCATTGCTGGGGCATTACAAGGTGAAGATCGCCGTGTGTTTTGTCTGGCAGTGTTTGAGGCTTTATGGTCGGATGATATTGATCCGCGAAAAGATGCTTGGTTGGAAGCTTTGTTTGTACTCAGAAAATTACCTGAATCGTGGCTTGATCTTCGTTCGGATGTGTTTGAGACGAATGTTGGTAGGGCACTAGAAGCTGGTTTATTTGGTGTGCCTTCATTTATTGTACATGGCAAAGGCAAGCCTGAACTGTTTTTTGGTTTGGATCATATGGATTTTCTGGCACGGGCTTGTCGGTCAGAAAGTGACTTGGGGGCAGCATGACTGATAATTATATTCATATTTTACCGCCACAGGTTGCCAATCAAATTGCGGCGGGAGAAGTGGTTGAACGCCCTGCCTCAGCAGTGAAGGAGCTTATCGAAAACAGCATGGATGCAGGCGCATCAAAGATCGTGGTGCGTATTGCAGGTGCTGGGAAAAAGCGCATTGAAATTGAGGATAATGGCTGTGGTATGTCGGCCGATGATGCCGCGTTGGCGTTGCAGCGCCATGCTACCAGTAAAATTGAAAGCTCGGATGATTTGCACCGTATTGCATCACATGGATTTAGGGGAGAAGCGCTGCCATCCATTGCTTCGGTATCACGCTTTCGTATGCAAACCTGTTTTAAAGGCAGTGATGAAGGCATTGAAGTGCGCGTGGATGGCGGTGCTGAAACAACGACCCGTCCTGCTGCGCCACGCCAAGGCACCCGCATTGAGATTCTTGATTTGTTCTTGAATACCCCCGCGCGTTTGAATTTTATGCGTACCGATAAAACCGAGGAAGCCGCGATTGTGGATGTGTTTCGTGCTTTGGCATTGGCACAGCCCAAGGTCGCCATGCGTTTGGAATTTGATGGGCGCAAACGCCTTGATTTTTTACAGCAGGATGAGCAAGCCCGTGTTCTGGCGATTATGGGGCGTGAATTTTCAGAGAATAGCTTACAGCAGATGATTGAACATGAAGGCATGCAGCTTTCTGCGCACTTGGGGCTGCCAACCTTTCACCACCGGGATTCCACACGCATGATGTTTTTGGTGAATGGACGGGTTATTCGTGATAAAGCCCTGATTGCAGCACTGCGGGCGGGTTATCGCGATGTGATGTTTCATGATCGTTACCCTGTAGCGGTGATTCGTATTGAAATTGACCCAGCTGATGTGGATGTGAATGTGCATCCAGCCAAGCGTGAAGTGCGCTTTAAATCACCGCAGGCTGTACGTGCTGGCATTGTTGCCTGTGTGCGTGCTGGCATTGAACGTATGGGGCAATCGGTTGCAACAACGACGACAGATAAAGCCTTACATGCCATGACACGTAGCACATCAGAAACAGCCCCACACAGTACGATGCCGCAATTTCGTTCGGCATCACCGCGTTCATTTGCAGGCGCAGGATCTGCAATGTCCTCAGGGGGGCGATCAGAGAAAGTATCCCCTGAATTACAGCGCTTATTATTTCGTGCGCCGCATGAAGTACAAGAAACTGATACCACTTATGATGCGCCTTTTGATATAGGCGGTGCCTTGAACTTGGGCCATGCTTTGGCACAGCTGCATTGTTGTTATATTGTTACCGAAACAGAGCAAGGCATTGTGTTGGTGGATCAGCATGCAGCGCATGAGCGCATCAATTACGAAAAATTAAAATCTCAATTATGTCAGGGCTCGGTGAGTACACAAATGTTACTCACAGCAGTCTCCTTTCCATTGCAAGGTGAGCCTGCAGCATGGTTGCATGATCATGCGCCACAACTAGAAGCCTTCGGCGTGTGTATAGATGTGGTCGGTGATGAATCATTTCTCATTCGCAGTGTACCAGCGATGTTGAATGCTGAGCCGGTACAGGCCTTGGTTGCTGAGCTGGTTGAGGCTTGTATGTTGCTGGGCGTGGATGCAGAAGCAGGCGATAATGGATTGGCTCGTATATTGGAGCGCTGGCTTGGTAATCGAGCTTGTAAGGGATCCATTAAAGCAGGGCGTGCATTATTGCCAGAAGAGCAAGAAAACCTATTGCGGGAAATGGAAAAAACTCCAAACATCGCGCAATGCAACCATGGGAGACCAACCTATGTGCGTTTGTCGCTCAATGAGTTGGATCGTTTATTTGGACGTAAGGAATAAAGAAAGGGCTCTTTCAAATTCTAAATGGGTAGGCAAAATTCATAGGGGGATAAGCAAGCTCAATGACTCACCACAAAACAAGCTGTCGAATGCTAATCCTGCAAAGCTGCACGCCTCCCTCATTCGAGGAAGGGCGACGTGCGGCTCCGCAGAACAAGCATTCTAGGCAATTTTGAAGCTCATTTTAACATCAGAAGAGCATAGTGACTGGGTGAATATCTAATTGTGATATGATTACCCTAATTTCTA
>JAUZQT010000043.1 GCA_030950825.1 Mariprofundaceae bacterium
CAAAATATGGTTCACGGTAGATTTTGAGCAGATTTCGTCCTGCCACCACAGCAATAGGGACCGCATTGCTACAGCGCTGGACTATTTCAGCGATCAGCAGTACATCGAACTGGAAAGCAAGCGGATGACCGATGTTTTCGAGGTGGTCAGCACAGACTTCAATGTCGATGAACTGACCGAAGCGCTGTTTGAAGCCTTCAAGCAGAAGGAGGCAAGCGAAATCAACCGCATCAGCCAGATGATTGCATTTTTCGAGGGCAGCGATTGCCTCAGCTTGAGTTTATCCCGCTATTTTGGTGACCTGCGGCACACTGAGCCTTGCGGTGTTTGCTCCGTATGTCAGGGGAAATCAGCCCAGCTACCCTTTGATTTACACTTGCCGCAGCTTGCCACACTGAATCCGCATGAATTATGCAAACAGGTTCTGGAAGCAAGCGATGAGCCACTATCTCGCGATATGTTGACCCGCTTTTTGTGCGGCATTGCCAACCCGCTATTCAACCGGATCAAAGCACGATCCTTGCAAGGTTTTGGCCGTCTGTAGCAATATCGATATCAAGATGTGAAATCATGGTTGCGGTGAGATGATTTGCCAGTGCGTGGTACATGCAGACAAGCGGCAGTCTTTGTGAATAATGCGGGATAGGTATACTAAAACCTGCTTAGGCATCGTAAAGAAATTCACCTTTTAGGAGTGACACATGGAAAAAATATTAATGTTATCAATGCTGCTGGCCGTTTCCAGCACTGCTTGGGCAGCAAATATACCAGAAGGAATGGGTGTGCTACCAAGTTCTGTTCCTGTTCCAGCTGATAATCCCATGGGCGAAGATAAAATAGCATTGGGTAAAAAATTATACTTTGAACCAGCGCTATCCAAAAGCGGCCACTTTTCCTGTAATTCTTGCCACAATTTGGCAACTTGGGGTGTTGATAATCAACGTTTTTCAATTGGACACAAGTGGCAACGCGGTGGGCGCAATGCTCCCACGGTGTTAAATTCAGGTTTTTGGAGTAAACAGTTCTGGGATGGTCGTGCGCCACTATTGGAAGATCAGGCCAAAGGCCCACCATTGAACCCTGTAGAAATGGCTTTGGATTCTGAAAACGATGCCGTTACACGCCTAAAGGCAGCTGGTTATACTGCTGAGTTCCAAGTTGTATTCGGAAAGGACAGCGTCAATTATGATAATATGGCGAAAGCCATCGCCGCTTTTGAACGCACATTGAACACACCCAATGCTCCCTTTGATTTGTTTGTACAAGGCAAAGGCACGATCAGTAAAGCAGCCCAGCGCGGCATGATGAAAGTCTCTGAAATTGGCTGTACTTCTTGCCATTCAGGGGTGTTGTTTAGCAATAATCAATTTATGAAATTTGATTATGGTTCTGATAAAGGCTTAAAAAGTGTCACTGGCAAGAATGAAGACGATCATGTATTTCGCGTACAGTCATGGCGTAATGTGGCGATGACTGCGCCGTATTTCCATGACGGATCAGCGGCAAGCCTACAAGAGGTTGTAAAAATCATGGCAAAGGTACAATTAAATACCGCTTTATCGAATCATGATGTGCGTGATATTGTCGCCTTTTTGGAAACGTTAACAGGTGAAGTCCCTACCATCACCTACCCTCAACTGCCGCGCCCTCAAGGGCACGCCTTAGACTGGAAGGAATAAACAGCGTGCGCGGATCCAATCATGGATTTACTTGCATGGAGCCGCGCACCCACGTGGCAAATGCAAAAAATATCCTACCACTGGGTAAGGTAATTCAGTGTGCTAACGAGTAGTATTTTGATTTGGATATCAGGAATATTTTTTGCAATATTTCACAGTGTAACAGCCTCCGATCGTTGCAAACAATGGACATATGCGTTGGGGCTGAAAGAACCAAACTATCGTCTAATTTACTCAGTGCTTGCGATGCTAACAACAGCAGTCTGGGCTTGGTATATACACCAATTGCCTGATAGTCCCCTATACCAAATGAGTGGCTTGATGTGGTGGGGCTTGGTGTTGCTGCAAATAATAGGGCTGGTGACTGCATTGGCCGCCTTTCTTCCAATTGATGGCTTGGTTTTCCTTGGTTTGCGCAAAGCCAAGCATGGCACGGATCCGTTTGTTATTTCAGGGATTTATAAATATATCCGTCATCCAATGTATGCTGGTGTCATGCTTATGCTCTTGGCCATGCCAGAACAATCTTGGAATGGGCTGAATTTTTCTTTGGTGCTGTGTGCCTATTTTATCATAGGTTCTCGTTTTGAAGAAAGTAGAATGCTGGCCGAGCACCCAGAATACGGCTCTTATAAGCAACGCGTGGCTTCATTTATACCATGTTTTAGGGGGTAAGAATATTGAATTGGGAAGCACTATATCACGTCAATGATCGAGTCTGGAGTAGCTACAAAAGGGAAACGTTATGAAGTGGCTGGATGAAATAGCATATATATTTTTAATTGTTGCTGCGGTTTTCATGATTATGATGCCTTTTCAACCTGAACCACATTTGCTTCAGAAATACCATTTACTGTTGGCTGGTGAACTCAATAAAGCTGTGGATCTATTTGATATTCTATGGCATTTATTTCCCTCACT
>JAUZQT010000044.1 GCA_030950825.1 Mariprofundaceae bacterium
TGTCATTATTGGTCTGATGATTTAGCCAATCGGCATAGGCATCCAGGTCGCCATCAAATACACGCACTTGCTTATCGGCAACAAGCCGAAAATCATCACAAACGCTGCGCAATAAATGCCGATCATGGGAAATAAGCACCATTGCACCTTCAAAATCCTGCAAAGCCATGGTGAGGGCATGGCGCATATCCAAATCTAGGTGGTTGGTTGGTTCATCCAGTAATAGAAGATTTGGTTTCTGATAGACGAGAAGAGCCAATACCAAACGTGCTTGTTCGCCACCAGAAAAAGCGGCAATAGCATCGGTTGCCATAGCATCACGAAACGCAAACCCACCCAAAAATAAACGACAGCCTTTTTCAGAAGACGATGGGTTGAGGAGTTGCAGGTGCTGTACGGGGGAGAGCTCACTGTGCAATTGCTCCAATTGATGTTGCGCAAAATAACCGATGCGCAAGCACTGCGCTGCATCGCATGTGCCTGATTGTGGGGTGATATCACCTGCGAGTAACTTGATTAAGGTGGATTTTCCAGCACCATTATGCCCCAATAGGCCAATGCGCTCACCAGGCAACAAGCCCATGGTGACTTGTTTGAGAATGGTATGTTCATCATAGCCCGCATCGACCTTGGTGAGTAGCATCAGTGGGTTGGGAATATGGCTAGGGTTATCAAAGCTGAAAGAAAAGGGTGAGTCGATATGTGCTGGCGCAATGGTTTGCATGCGCTCCAATGCTTTGATGCGGCTTTGAGCCTGTTTTGCCTTGGTGGCTTTGGCACGAAAACGGTCGATGTAGCTGTTCATATGCTCAATTTGGCGTTGTTGTTTTTCATATGAGGACTGTTGTAGAGCCAGTTTTTCGGCGCGAATACGCTCAAATGCAGTGTAATTTCCAGCATAAACCGTGATCTTCTGCTGTTCAATATGCGCGACATGATTGACACAGATATCAAGAAAATCACGATCATGGGAAATCAGTAAGAGTGCGCCCTGATAATTTGTTAGCCACTTTTCCAGCCAAATAACGGCTTCTAAATCAAGATGATTGGTTGGCTCGTCCAATAGCAGGGCATCAGATCGACACATCAGCGCTTGAGCTAGGTTAAGACGCATGCGCCAGCCTCCAGAAAAACTAGCAACAGCTTGCTCCTCTTCTCCTGGCTTAAAGCCTAGGCCGTGCATCAAACGCGCCGCACGGGAGCGCGCCGCATAGCCATCAATGTGGGCCAAGCGTTCATGAAGCGCGGTCAGTTGTGCACCACTTTCTATAGTATCTGTTAATTGCTCTGCTTTGTGAATACGCTGTTGCAGCGCTTCAAGCTCAGTATCTCCTTGCATGATGTAATGAATTGCAGGCATATCGAGGGCCGGTGTTTCCTGTGCGACATGTGCCAATGTGATATGACGATCCATGTGAAATGCACCGCTATCTTCTTCCAACTCACTTCGAATCAATGCGAACAGGGATGATTTTCCTGTACCATTGCCACCGGTAAGTCCGATTTTTTGACCCTTGTGAATGGTCATGCTGAGGTGCTTAAAAAGCAATTTAGTACCGTGGCGGAGGCTGATATTATTAAAGTAGATCATGGCTGTTGGGAATGTCTCGAATGTTGGGGATGCCTTAAATGCTGGGAGCGGTCTGAACCATGGCGTGATTGCGATTTTTCTTCGATTTGATGAATCAAAGAGCCTCGTAAGACCAATTCATGGCCGCAATGCTTGCAAGCAGAGCCAAAGCCTGAAAAGGGGAATGTTTTAAATGTTTGGCAATGCGGGCAAGCGCCACGCTTGGCCTTAAGAGGCAGCCAAAACATACAGCATGCAATAAAAATAAAGCTAAAGATACCCGTCAATGGCATAAATAAGATAAGCACGAGAGATGCGCCCCATAAAGGTAACGATAGCAAGGCAATGCGTATCGGGGCAGGGGAGGCGGATGATGTGGCAATTGTTTTACGTTTTTTATGCATCTCTTTTGCGTGTGGCTGCACCATCAATTCCCTCATCTCTCGCCGATGCGATTCAAAGCAATCTGTGTTATAGTGATTCAAGAATAGAAGTGTTTTTTCATTGGCTGCAAAGTGATATCAATTGCTTCTGATATTGTCATATTGATCTCGAATTTTTCTGATGTTTTTCTTCATAACAGCCCAATAATTTTCAATAGGGTTAAAATTTGCTGAGTAAGGCGGAAGGTAGATTAATCTGCAACCAACGGACTCAACCAGCTCCCTTACTTCAATATTTTTATGAATAGATGCATTATCCATAATCACAACCTGTCCTTTTGAAAGCGACGGTAGTAAAAGCACCTTAATCCAGCACAGAAAAAGAGTTGTGTTCATCGTTCCCTGATAAGTCATGGGTGCATTTATATCTTCACCATGAAGCGCTGCGATGACACTGGTTCGTCCACGCGCTTTACCACTTCGATCGCCAACAAGCTCAGCACCCTTCTTAATCCAGCAATGCTCTTTGATGATGTTGTGATCAATGTCTGATTCATCAATATGAACCCTATCATTCACCGAAGTTGTGAGTTCAAGTTCTTCAAGGTAGATGCTGCGTTTTGATTCGTCACGCTCTTCGTATCTTAAGCTTTTTTTTATATACATAGCCATATTTTTGAAGGTTATAGGCCGCCCATGCATGAGATAAACCAAAGTGCTCAGCAAGCTCTTTTAACGTTTGATCGGGATGTTCATCAACATACAATTCAAATTCATTTTGAGGAACTTTGGGTCTGGCTCCTCCAGTATAAGCTCCCCTGTTTCAGCTTCAACCAGTCGCGCGCAGTATTTATGCGAACACTGAAAGTTTTTGCTGCATTAGCGACAGATTACCCAGAGTCAATATGTTGAATAACTCGTTCACGCAAATCATTACTGTAAGCCATTAATCACCCCAATATAAAAAGCACAAGGGTAGCAGATAAAATAGGTCACTTCTATTTCTGGTTCACTATAGCCTTGTAATATGGATTGTAATCTAGGAGGCTGTCACTAACCCGCATTATTCACAAATGCTGCCGCGCCCTCGCTTGCTCCTTTGTCCGCAACGAATCCTTTGCTAATCGACCGTATGCATGGCTACGGCACTCTCGACAAAAAAACGTTACAAATAAAGGTTCTTCGCAATCATCACAACGATTTATGAATTATTCAGGCTAGGAGGCTGTCACTAAATTCCAGACCGTCTTTGTGTTGCAATGGGTGAAGTAAATTGACGCTACGCACCTATGCTTCTGATTGTTGCAGTGCAGGGTCAAACGCTTGGTTAAGATAAGCGATAATGTCATTGGATTCATACAACCATGTTGTTGTTTTGCCATTATCTATTCGCAAACAAGGCACCTTGATTTTACCGCCTTCTTTTTCTAAAGTGCTACGGTGTTCGCCGCCGCGCACTTGCGCATTACGGTATTCCAAAGGAATATTTAAGCGATGTACGGTGCGGCGTGTTTTGATGCAGAAAGGGCACGCAAAATATTGATACATGGACATGGATTTTACACGCTCATTGGCGGCGTTTTGATCCTCTTGTTGTCGTTTTACTTTTCTCGGACTGGTCAAGAAGCTGATAAAAGCCATAAGTCCACCAACGCCCTCACGAAAAATTTTTAACAAAACAGTTTTGATCATATTTACACCCCATATTTGATTGCCGACAATTACCCACAGCTGCGCAATATAGCAGCTGATTTATGGTTTTCATCCGCTCTTTAAATCATGGACGGCTTCTTTATACATACACTTTTCAATTGTCAGGTTTGGCTGCGTTTTTAAGTCAATTTGGCGCAGAGGAATATCCTGACCCTGTGCGTCCATAAGGAGATTCACAACAGGGCGCAATGGTAAACGAGGATGAATGTGAATAACGAGGCCAATTTCTTTCGAATTTAACTGCACATAAGTGCCGATGGGATACAGTGAAATGGATTCAATCAAAGCCTTAAGCATGACGATATCGAATGATTTTTTATGATGCTTCACTATTTCGCGAATAGCATCGCGGGGGAGCAGCCTTGCTCTGTATGGACGGTAGTGGATGAAGGCTTCAAATATTGAAAGCACACTCGTCAGGCGAGCAACCCAAGCAATGTTTGTGCCAGATAGCCCCGTTTGTCCGCTGCCATCAAAGCGCTCGGGGGTTTGCAATATTGCTTGTAAAATACACTTGTTACTGACTTTGCACTGCACAAGAAAATCGTGCCCATATTGGAAGGCTTGTTTTATTTGGGCTAATTCGTCTTTTTTAAGCCTTCCTTTTTTATGGCGAATATCAGTAGAAATATGTGTCATACCAATGTGATGCAGCATCGCTGCGAGGGTGTGTACCTGAAGTTCGTTGTCATGAAGCTTTAGATGTTGACCTGCCTTGATGGCATAAAGCATCATTAGAATAGATTTTTGAACCAGGCTTCCAAGATTGTCATCCATGAGTTGAATGTGCTGGGCTTGTTGGGCAATGCTAAGTTCTAAATCATCCATGATATCAATATGTTGTTCGTTTTTCAGTTGGCATATAAGGCTGTTGAGATGTCTCGATAATGGTGTGATGGATATTGCTTTGTTTTGCTGAGCATATTGAAAAATAAGCAATACAAGTTGAATGCACTTATTTAACCATGCATTGTCTGAGTGATATGTTTTCGCGTTATTTGAGCTGTTTGCATGCTTGATATTATCTTGCTTATGTTTTTCCGTGGAGATACTTTCATCAGCAAGTAAGGACTCATTTTTAGCTGAGGAGTGAACGGACGCTTTTTGTATAGTGTCGTCGTTGCCAGTTTGTAATGCTTCGAATGAGTTATGCAAATGATCATCCGCTTGATCTGGCTCAGAAGTTTGGCCGAGAAGGTCATCCACTTCTTCTTTGTACTGGTGGGCTCTTAAAAGATCAATATATTTGGCCATTTAACAAGGGTACCTTTGGATTGTTTTTTTGATTAAACGATCATCTAAGACCGATAATTTGTCGCGCATAGCTATGATGAGGCTGCGATCCATCAGATGATTGATTCGGCGAGGGACACCACGGGTGTAGCGGTGAATGGTGATAGCCGCTTGGCGAGTAAGAATGGCTTTGCTACAACCTGCGATGCGTAGGCGGTGTAAGATATAGCGCGTTGTGTCCAGTGCTTCCATTTGTTGTAACTTTACGTGAAGGGCAATGCGTTGTTTTAACTGTGGTATTTTGGCTATTTTTTGTTGTAACTCAGGTTGCCCTACGAATAATATGGTCATCAGGAAGCGTCCGCCAAGTTGAAAATTGAGCAGCATCCGAAGCTCTTCGAATGTTGCCAATGAGGGGATGCTTTGCGCTTCATCAATGCAAATAAGCGTGTTTCGTCCAGATTCAGCGTTTCTGGTGATGTGTTCTTGTAAGACATGCAATATAGCACTGCGATTATTCTCGGCTGGTTTTAATGCAAGTTGCCTGCAAATTTCAAGTAACATTTCTGTCGATGTTAGACGTGAGTAATTGATGAGTGCTATATCAAAGCGTTTTTCGGATAAAGCAAGTAAAATACGTTGCACCAAAGTGGTTTTCCCACAGCCAATATCACCCGTTAGGACAATGGCTCCTTTGCCGCGAACAATGGCATCTTGGAGATCCTCAGAAGGCGTGCAATGTGCTGTGGATTTGAAAAAGAAACGCTCATCGGAGACATTTTCAAATGGAAAGCAGCTCAGCCCCCAATATTTAAGATACATGCCTAGGAGGCTGCCCGAGAATAGAAAGACCTACTGCGAACCCCCCCATTTCGGCCATGGTTTCCGTCTATTTTTGTTAAATATCTCCTGCTATTCGCTTCAAATAGCCGAAAGTAATGACTCAAAATGGGATCTCCTCGCTACGGTCGCTATTCTCGGACAGCCTCATAGTCCAGATTAAACGAAGCAGATTTTTTTATGCAGCTTGCCAGAGTGCTTGGGGAATATGTAGCGTAATGTATTCATAATATACCTTTGCTGTAATATCCTAAATAGTGGGGGTTGCGTCAAGCTTTTTTATGGTTCTTTTAGGGATAATATGAAACGTTCAAGCATTGCTTTTATAAATTGCGCTAACTTCTTGACAAGTAAAGCTCAATAGCGTCTATTTATCCATATCTATGTGCACATTAATAAAAAATATATTGTTTATGTTTCTCGGCCTCAGTGTTGTGATGATGTCTGCTTGTCGGACGATTGTGCCTGATCCGAGCATGCCTATGGCAGCACATCAAGTGTCATTGCTTGAATATACACTGCACAATATTGGTCCGCATCGAATTTCCGAATCTCGGGCTGTCCGTTTTGTTGATTTTAACCAAGATGGTTTTCTTGATCTATTGGTCGGTGGACGTAAAACCGTGGATGGGTTTCATATTGAGTGGGGTGATGGTGCAGGGCACTGGCGTGTTCAAAATGGGCCGCCAAGTAGTATGCAGCCGCGAGGTTTTGCTGTAGGCGATGTCAACGGTGATGGTGATTTGGATATCCTGGTGGGGGGGGGAGGCGATCAGAAGGGCTTGCAGATTTGGAGCCTGAATAAGCATGGGGCATGGAAACTATTGTCTAGCCCTGTTGATTTTGGCTTGTTTCATGCGCTGCAGCTGCAGGATATGAACCATGATGGCTGGTTGGATATTGTGGCTGCACGCTCTGATAACGAACAAGATGGCGGTGTTTATGTTTTCCTGAATAATGGTCAAGGAGGCTGGTTGCCCAGTGTTGGGCCAATGGTCTCTGGTTTATTCACAGGCATTGCCATCGCTGATATGAATGCTGATGGCAATATGGATATTGTTGCATCAAGGCGTGGGGGTTTGGGGGCACGCGAACAAGGCAGTCATGAATGGCGGCGTTCTGGGGGCGTTCAACTTTGGTATGGTGATGGCTCAGCTCGCTGGGAACCAGAGGCGCTGCCTGTTGGTGCTGATGCTGAAAGTGTCAGTATCGCAGATGTGAATGGCGATGGGCGTTTGGATATTGTTGCAGGGCTGTATCAACAGGGGATTGTGCTTTGGTTGGCTGGAAAAAAAGAATGGCAGCGGCGTATGGTACATCCAAAAGGAAGCTGGAATCATGTGCGCGTGGGTGATCTCAATGGCGATGGGCAAAGAGAATTGCTTGCATCATCCAGTGATGGTTCAGGTTTGGCTGTATGGAAGTGGTCAGGTGATCGTTTTTCTACAATACCACGTTTGCTTCCAGCTTATGGCGTATATTTGGATTTGGATTTGGGTGATGTTCGTCATGATGGGCAATTAGCCGTTGCAGCAGTCCGTGCTGATGGTGGTGTGGAGGTATGGTCTGGCTTGAAAGCCGAGCCTGAACCGCTCAAAACTTTTCAAGGCGGTAAAATTGGCGAGAAAATTTCGGTTTTTTATGACTCTGGTGATGCCTCACTTAATCGTGAGGCGTTAAAAGTATTGGATGCTTGGGGCTCTAATATGGGCAAGCTGTCGGGCTTGCATTTTGAAATGGAAGCTCGAGCCGATATTCGCTCAATTCATTCAGATTTATATCCGAATAACCGTGCCTTGTCGCAGGCACGTGCTGAATCCATTGTGGCATGGCTGAGTGATCATGGGGTACCTGTGAGTGCTTCTGATATTCATGTTATGGGTGCAAAAGATCCATTGTCTCGTGGTCTGGATGCTTTATCTTTGAAGTTGAACCGTCGGGTTTTTGTGCAGGCCTACCAAGTTGGCACAGTGCGTTTACCACATGTGCAACAGGAAGGGCAACAGCATGATCTCTTTCATGTTGATGAAAACAAAGTCTTTAAAACGATAGACAAGACGACGGGTTATAAAATTGGTAAAGGAGATTTGCTGTCTCTCACATTTTGGCAAGGCGGAAAAAGTACCGTGTATAAAGTGACTGTGCAGGTGAATGGTACGGTATCTCTGCCGTATCAAGAAGCGTTACAGGTGACAGGCTTAACGTCAAGTGAGGTGGATCAACATATTACCCAGCAGTTGAAACGCTTTGAACGTAATCCGCGAGTGGATGTTGCGGTGCTTCGT
>JAUZQT010000045.1 GCA_030950825.1 Mariprofundaceae bacterium
TGCAGGAGGGCAGCTATCGCTTCGGATTTCGAGTCCATGCCTTTTGTCTGATGAGCAATCATGTTCACTTGGCGATTCAGGTGTCTGATGTGCCGCTTTCCAAAATCATGCAGAACCTGTCGTTCCGTTATACGCGCTGGCTCAACTATCGACAAAAATAAGCTACATAAATATGATAATAGAAAAGCCTGACCCAGTTTCCTACGGTTTCTAATTTATGAAAAATACGGGCTATGTAGCATAAGGCGCATAAGTTGGTGGGATTATTTTAAAAAGTCGATCACTTTTGTGCGATAGCTACGATGGCATGCCATACATGCCTTTAACATGTTTGACTGATGTTGAATAAGCAGAGGCATATCTTTGGACTTGGCTGCTGCCTCAATGTCTAATGCGAGCTGATGAACTTTACCATCAGCCTTTTTGAAGCTTGGCATATCGGTACCTAAGCCAGCCATAATCTTCATGCGTTGAAAGACAGAAGGTTTTTCATGGTTGGCAATGTGACTGGCAGCATTGGCAGCCGTATCAAAATCTTCCATCAGAATAGCGTGGTTAAGTATCGCATAATCTTTGCCCAGTTGTTGCATGGCCGACTTTAAGGTTCCTTCTTCAGCAGGTGAAGCAACAGGTGCATTCAGACCATAGCGTTTAGCAGTATCTTCAGTTTTCTTTAAACACATCATACTGTAGCGCTTGCTTACTTTTTTATAATGCTTCATATCGCCATTTTCTTTCATTACTTTCATAGCAGATTTCCAGTGGCTACACGGAGGCGAAAATGTCTCATCATATATGTAGGAAGCGATTTTACGCACATCCTCTTCTTTAAAGCCCATATCCGGCATGACTCCAAGCTTTTTGACAGCCATCTTTATAATGGCTTTATCTTCACTAGGGTGGGTTGCAAATGAGGTGACTTTATTGACAAAGCTTTCTTTATCGCTGCTTGCTTTTTTATATTTCATTTGTACAGCAAACATAGGTGGTGCTTGCGGTGGATCCAATTGTGCATTGTGACAAACCAAACAATTATCCTGAAGTAGTTTTTTGCCTTCAGTAAACGCCGTATCCTCTGAGGCATAGCTATTGGAAACAAGCATAAAGCTTAAGCCTGTTAGTAATATTGCTTTTTTCATGTCATTATCCTTATTTAAAATGTGTATTCAACTTCGCTATAAACACGATCATTCTGATCAAACTGACCAAAAAATGAGGTGCTCTTGCCAGTAAATAAATCAATGCCCAATCGCCCTGTGATTTGATCACTCCAATCATAGGTTATTTTTGGGCGGATCATGCTGCTACCATCAGACCCGCTAAGAAGAGCAATAACTTCAGGTTTTAATTTCTCATTGAGATAATCAGTTGAAAGCATTAAGCTGACAAAACCTGAGTTTTGATCTTCAAGCATGGTGGCATTCCAGGTCTGTAAGTGACGGATAAAAAACTGTGGGCTAATGCGCCAATTGTTCTGATTATAATCTAAACCAAGACTAGCATTCCATGCTGTTGTTTCAGTGATCGCTGCTGTTGTACTCATCGCTTCCTTGATATTTACAGCCAGCTCACTACGTAAAACAATGGCACCAAAAGCATTGGAAAATGAACCGCCTACTGTGTGCATTTGCTTATACGTTGGCGTTATAAAAAGTGTGCCTGCCTGTACTTTTCTATTCAGAACAGGGTTATCTTTCCAACCATAAAACCAGTTCAACGATAAATCCCAGCCATTGATGTTTGAACGCCATACCGCACCATATTCAGTGGTTTTTACAGACCCGTTGGGCTGATTGCTTTGCAGAAACACAGGTATAACGCCAGCAGGAATGCTTGGCTTAGCATAAGCCCAGCGAGCTCCTTGTGGAGCAAAGGCTGAAACTTTTGCATCAGGAATGATTAAAAATTCAAACTCATGCTCCTTGCCATTCAAATAAGCATAATAGTTCATCCTAGCAGCAACAATACCCGTGCGTGAATCAAGGAAATCATCCAGTAGAAATTCCTGCATATTTAATGGATTGACAATATCAAGCAGTCGCAAACCATCTGTTTTTCCCCATACAATTTGCTGTTGCCCCAAACGAAGATCAAAATCATCACCGCCGTACAATAAATAAGCTTCTTTGATTTCAGAAAATGTGCGGTAAAAATCTTTTATACTACCAGTAAGATCCGTATTGTTCGTTGCTTCAATATCCATTGCCGCGTCATACCATGCCAGCACTCGGCCACGAAATTCCCAGCGCTCGGTTAACATTGCCTCGGGTTGAAAATCAATGCTATTTTGCATTTTATCCAACCGCTGCTCGCCAGAAATAAAATATGCAGTCTCATTTTTGAGCGTACCATGCATGGTTATTTCCACTGCCAAAACTGTTGTTGAAAAGCATACAATCAACAATGCTCCAACCATGATGCTCTGCCATAATTTTCTCATACTTTTATTTTTTCTTTGCCCAAACCGAGCAGTACAGGAAATAAATAGCACGTTGCCAGATAACAAACAATCATGGTGGCAGCAATCAATGCGCCTAGCTTCATTTGAGGGTAAAGGGCTGCGGATAATAAAACGAGAAATCCCCCCACAACAACAATGGTATTGAACAAGATCGCATGACCAACACTGCGATTGGTGTTTGAAACACTTTCTGCATAACTATGATTGGCAAGACTTTCTTCATGGTAACGGTGTAAATAATGGATGGCAAAATCAACACCAATCCCCAGCGCCATGGCCCCTGTTAAGGCAGTAGCAATATCCAATGGAATGCCAAAGTTGCCCATGGTCCCGTAATTGACAGTCACAGCCAGAGATACGGGAATCATGGCAATGGTCGCAACAATCAGGCGTTTAAACATCCACCAGCAGAGCAGAAATATAGACAGGATGGAGATAATTAATGAGGCAATTTGACCTTCAATAATCATTTCGGCCAAGCTATGTAGGGTAAAACCAGTACCAGCCCAATCAACCTTGTAGCCTTCTGATTCAGGGAACCAAATATCCGTTTTCTCTTTTAAGCTTGCAAGCAGGCTAGCCACAGCCTCTGTACCATCGGTTTTCATATTGATACGCACATGGGCTTGGCGATAATCACCTGTCATAAAGGTCTCAAAATCATCAGGCGCACCAGAGAAGGAATAGAGCAACAAATATTGCGCTGCCAAATCGGATGATTCAGGAACCACATGAAAAGCGGGATCATCAGCATGTAGCGCTTGGTTCATCATCGCCAAAAACTCAGCAATGGATGATGTGTCACCGACCATGGCATCTTTTTCAATTTCAACTTGTAGATCAATCAAGTGTTGTAAGAATATTGGATCCAGCAGACCATTTTCTTTGCCTGTATCAATCATCACATCCAGACTGGTGGTGCCAGAAAAGTGTTGATTTAATACGGTGTCAGCATGGCGCAAAGGATCATCTGGTTTGAATTGTTCAACCATGGAAGCATCAACCGTGAGTTTCATAATCCCCGAAACGGATACAACGATTAAAATAGCGAAAAATGCCATAATACGTTTGGGGTAATTCAAAATAAACTGGCTGGACCACGCAACATAATTGGAAAACAATGGTTTGCGTTGGTTATGTGAATCCTTTTCAGCCAACAGCATAAGAGCTGCGGGAAAAAGTAACATGGTAATCAATAGAGCATAAATAATACCCACCGCTGCAAATACGCCAAACTCACGAATTGGTGGCAAGTCAGATGAGAGCATGGATAAAAATCCGACCCCAGTTGTGACTGAAGTCATGACCATCGGCTTCCATAATTCATGCATCACTTCAATCAAGCGCTCTTTTTTATGCTCAAAAGACTCTACATGTGCCAATAGTCGTTCTCTACTAAGGAAATGAACGGCATCGGCAATACCAATCGCCATAATCAGGATGGGTAGCATGGTGGTGATGGTGTATATATTGATGCCCAGTGCAGCCATCGTACCGAGCGTCCAAATTTCAGCCATTAATACGCCGAGTAATGGCAAAAATACGCCGCGTGGTGTGCGAAATGAGGCATAAAGCAATAAAACAAGAAGCATCATAATCATGGGCTGCATACGCTTCATTTCTTGGGGCATGTACATGCCAAACACTCCTTCAATCACAGGCCGGCCTGAAATAAAGAAAGTATTATTGCTATCACGGGCTTTAAGCTCGGCAACCTTGTCTTTTACAAGTTTATAAATGTCGGCATATTTATCACGTGAATCTGGCCGTGGCCGTACTGCAAAAATAGTACCTGTGCCATCAGCTGATACGATAACATCCTCATAAATGCCAAATTCATGCATGCGCTTCTTCATGTAATCAATTTGTTCTTGCGTTTCAGGCACACCATCCATAAACAATGCAACATCTAAGCCTGCTTCTGAGCCGCGAATATCTTTAATCGTTGCCAGTGAAAGCAAATCGTTGAGTGCCAATGTACGGAAGAGTGCTTGCTCGCCAAGCCAGTCGGTAAGTTCCTGTACGATGGTCAGTGTTTGTTTATTATAAATGCCATCCTTTTCATTGATTATACCAATAATGACCAAATCACTGCTGCCAAAACGATCCTCAAGAATTTGTTTGTTCAGATAAGCATCACTGTGCTTGGGCAGCATGGCATCGACATCTGTTTCAATATGTAGATGCCGCATTTGACTGATCGCCAATACCGTTGTTAGCAATAATAGTATGATGATAAATTTAGGGTGGGTTAACACCCAATTAAAGATATATTTCATAAGTTTCTTCCTTTATTTAGCGCGATAACCGCGTTTCAGCATACGCTCTGAAAACACACGATCAGGTAGCTTGGTGTTATACTGATGCTCGGAAAACATAAGTTCGGTACGGTGCCCTGTTTGGACATTACGCATCACACCACCTGTTGCAGTCCAGATGCCATCAATTTCTTTAATTCCTGTTGAAATAAGATGCTTTAACTCTTGACCTTTACGATCCCAGAAATCAACTTTGATATACATATAAATATCTTTTCGGACATAATATCGTGTTTTTGAATAACCTAGATTTTTCTTTAATGCATCAGTTTTAGGTTCTGCTTCCACTACCCATACATCAAAACCATCCAGTCTTTCAGAGCCTGTCAGTATCCAGTTATAATCTTCAAGTTCAGGTGTTTGTTTAATATCTTCAAAGGTGAAATCTGTGCCCATAAAGTAATCACCACGATCTGATGATGAAATACGCCGAACTTTTTTCAGGGCAGGTAGATAGAGCCACTGATCATCATCTTTTTCAATGCCATCGTAATCCCATGTGAGTAATGCTGTGTCACGTATATTGGCTGGAACGAGGAAGTATGAGATGGATTTAATGTCTTTGCCGTAATCCTTACTAAATGAAATCATTTTACGGTCGCGTACGTTACCACGGCGGTCAATCAAACGCTGTGTCATATATTGGATTAAATCATCTCCATCATCACGGGCATCGACACGTTGCATAATTTCTAACCCAGCAGGTTCAATACTATATGCAGAAATGGGAAGTAGTAGCAATGTGATAAGTAAGCATAGCTGCTTAATGTTCATCTTTTTCTCCTGTGTTGTTTTTTAAATCGATAAGGCGGTTGGATATGCACTGTAATGTTTTGATGGTGATGGCTTTGTCTTCATCTGTTATGGATAGAAGGACTTCCTGTTGAAATGAAACGATAAGAGGAACCAATACCCCTAAGGCTTGGTGCCCCAATGCTGTGAGATCAATATAGACAGCGCGCCGATCGTTAAGGCTCGGGGATCGCTGCACATAACCTTTTTTAACCAGACCATCAATACGGCGCGTGATGGTTGTTTTGTCACGCATTAAAAGTGTCGCAATTTCAATTTGTGTCATTGCCCCTTTTTTCAATAATCGAAAAAGAATGGCAAAATCTTGCGTGGATATTTTGTAACCAAGCTTGTCCATGCGCAGAGTAATTTCTTCTGTCATGAAGAAAGCAGTTCTATTGACATGAAAGCCAATGGCTTGTTCCAACTTAAAATCAGTTAACAAATTATTTTTATCCATGTGGCGAACGATAGGTAAAATAGATGCTGTATGCAACTATTGTATTATACATCTACATAGAAGCCAGCGAATTTCTCGTCGGTCGTAAGTCTACATAGTTCGGCCTGCCTCATCGAAACCTTCAGGCTCACCATAATTGGCCCGCCTTTGCTTAAAAAACTGATCCACCCCGATTCCCGCGCATCATCACTTGGTAATGACCGCCGAAAAGGTGCCCTCTTTTCCCATGTTTTCTCTGTATCTGTAATTAAAAAATAAAATCAATCGAGTCTGACCCTATTGATTCCGAGGATCAGGATTTCTACATTGACCTGGTCTTCTACAACTTCAAGCTTAAATGCTTCCTACTGATTGATCTCAAGCTGGGGAAACTTAGCCATCAGGATGTCGGACAGATGGATAGCTATGTCCGCATCTACGATCAGC
>JAUZQT010000046.1 GCA_030950825.1 Mariprofundaceae bacterium
ACTAATCGAATAGGCGTAATTAAAAGTCCTCATTATTAACTCCTATAGGGGGGTACACTTTCCTCTATATTGCATATTAAGCTGCAAACGGGGCTTTTACTTCATGCCAAAATAAGTCAATAAAAAAATGCACCTTTTAACCCGCATTATTCACAAATGCTGCCGCGCCATTGATTTTATTTTCATCGCACCCCTTCGCTTATTTGGTCAAAGACATAAAGATCTTCGGCAATTGCTCAGGCAACTTGTCCACATGATCAATCACTGTATAATGATTACCAAAAATATCCGCTACATATTCATCAGCTTTGGGATCAAGATTAATACAATAACTATAAATCCCTTGTTGTTGCAGCTCTACAACAGCTTGACGCGTATCCTGAATCAACAATTGTTCATCATCGACATCAATATCCGCGGGCTCACCATCGGTAAGTACTAGCATCAATTTTTTATCTGCTTTTTGTGCCTCAAGATAATGTGCTGCATGGCGCATCGCTGCCCCCATACGTGTCGAATATTTGGCTTCCATGGCTGCCAAGCGACCTTTAACGCTGCTATCAAAACATTCAGCAAAACCTTTAATATGCGCATAACGGACATTATGCCGTGTATCTGAATTAAAGCCGCCAATAGCAAATTTATCGCCTAGTTTATCAATCGTCCAAGCCAGTAAGCTCACCGCTTCTTGTGATAACTCGAGAATTGTTTGCATGCTTCCTGCGGCTTTTTCATTCAATGATTGTGATAGATCCACCACCAACATCACAGCAATATCACGGCCATCATTTTTATGACTCATGTTGATGCGCATATCGGGTTGCGAGCCACTCTTAAGATCAATCAATGATCGAATTGCCACATCCAGATCAAGCTCAGAACCTTCTTCCTGATAACGGATTCTGACTCTTTGCTGCGGCTTAAGCGCATCAAGGATCGCCTTCAATCGCTTGGCAAGTACTGAGTGCTTTTCAAGAATATTTTCAATGACTTGCACATTACCGCTTGGGTGAACAGCCTCATACACGCTGACCCAGTCTGGGCGGTAAGTTTGGCTATTATAATCCCACTCGTGATAATGCCGTGGTGGCAAAGCATCCACATCTTCAGATTGCTTTTGCTCCTCAAGATGCTCAAATAATGTGTCTTCATCATCACCCTGTTCGATGTAAATCCACAAATGACGGTTATCATCTCGATAATCCACTTCAGTATTTTCAAAATAAGTATTTGGTGATGCATCTGTTTGACGGCGCGTACGGGCAATGAAAGAGAGTGCAATATCAGCCATATCTGAGCTTGAAGACGCTCCCTTTTCCATGACAGCAAAGAAACGAGCTACAAATTCATTGATATCTTTATTCTCAACTTCAAAATTCGGATCAAGAATAACACGTGAAGCCAAAGCCAAACGAAGGTTGATCAGGGAGGTGTTTTTACGCTGCAAGGCTTCTTCATTCGGAATTGGATGCAGGGATAAAAATAGCTTCCTCAAACCTGGAAACTTTTGCATTGCCAGATATTCAACGCGGCAGTCTTCAAAGAGTGCAACTGCAATACGCTGAAACGGGCTCCAGTTATCCACCACCATTTTACTGCTCCAGCGGCGGTGTGCTGCGATATGTGCCAGTGCCGCGCGATAGCGATTAATACCAGATACACCGTTTAAATCATCATACACATCTGGCAAACGAATACCCATATGATCAAAGTAAGGCATCGGCTTACGAAGCTCATCAAAAGCAAGGGAGTATGGCACTAGGTAATCACCATCTTGCCAAAGGCCGCGTAAGTACAAATCAAGCTGACGCTCATGATCCACCAGTAGTGTACCGTGTCGTTCGCGCTGCATCACAGCAACAGCATCGGGTGATTGTAAGCTGAAATAATCTTTCTGACGTTCTGGATGATCTTTATAATAGCGCACGCCATACTCAATCCAATTACGAAAACCCTCAAGGCTTACTTGTGACAATAACCGTGGAGCCTGCTCCAGCAAAAGCGGCAACCCTGGGCTCGGAAAGGTTTTATGGTGCCCATGCACAGAACCTGTAGTATCATTCATCATTTTTTTGATAAGATCAAAGTAGTGATGTAGCTCTTCATAACTATGCAAGCGGCGCGTGACGGCAGCCAATGACTGTAAAAAAGGAATGATTGCCTTAAAATTCGTGTTTGTAGATAAAAACAAGCAAAAATCTTTTATTTCAGGCAAAATATCTTCGCCCACAATTTTTGCAATGGATGGAGTTTCTTCCAAATAAACCAACAGTGGCTCAGCACCACGCCCCATTTTCCCGAGGAAATGAGCATTATCAATATATACAGTGACACCTTTTTCAGATAATAACGCCTTGGCTTCTTTAATGCACTCATCAAAGACACGGTCAGCCGCAGGGAAACGGCAACTTAGTTGCTCCCAATAAGCTTGAACCTTGGCGGAACGTTCTACTTCTTCTATATTACTCTCTTCAACACACATAACGCAGCCCGTTACGCAAAGATAGTTTCAATAGCATGATCCAAAGTGACGCGGATATCCGCATCATCTGTGATCGGACGAACCAATGCCATGCGACAAGCCGCCTTGGGCTCAACACCACCTTTAATCAATGTTGCTGCATAAGTTAATAAGCGTGTTGAAATACCTTCATCCAAGCCATGGCCTTTTAGATTGCGCGCCACAGCACCTATTTTCACCAGTTTTGTTGCCAATTCAATATCAATAGCTGTTTCTTTGGCAACAATCGAGGTTTCCACTGCTTCGACTGGATAATCAAATTCAAAACCACAAAAACGTTGTTTGGTCGATTGTTTTAAATCTTTCATCAGACTTTGGTAGCCTGGATTGTAGGAAATGACCAATTGGAAATCTTCATGCGCTTTAATTAACTCGCCTTTTTTATCCAAAGGCAAGGTTCTTCGGTGATCAGTCAAGGGGTGAATCACCACTGTGGTATCCTGACGCGCCTCAACAATTTCATCCAAATAACAAATTGCACCAATACGCGCAGCTGTAGTCAATGGGCCATCTAGCCAGCGGGTACCATTGGCATCAAGCAGGTAGCGACCTACCAAGTCAGACGCTGTCATATCTTCATTACAAGCCACTGTAATCAACGGCTTACCAAGCTTCCAAGCCATGTATTCAATAAAACGTGATTTACCACAACCTGTCGGGCCTTTGACCATAATCGGTAAACGTGCGGCATAGGCCGCTTCATAAAGTTCAATTTCATCGGACTGCGCTTGGTAAAATGGCTCTTCATTAATATGATATTGTACTTGATCGCTCATAGGTGTCCCCTTCAAAATTGATGAAACGAATTATAATACAACAAACAAAAAATAACATGTCCTGTATCCGTATCATCAGCGCAATCGTGAGGTAAGGGTCGCGGAAAAAATAACCATCAGTTCTACTGTCTATAAACCCGCATCTTTCATGAATCACCATGATGATTGCGTCTACCTGTACGTGGCTGCACGCAGACGGCAGTATTTGTGAATACTGCGGCTTACCATCGCCCTTGCAGATAGGATAACGGACAAACTGGGGGCGTATGCGCCGTGCCTGGTGAGCGATTCATCCAAAACAAGTATTGAGAGGGTCAACTTATGAACAAACCAACGATCACACCTTATAAGCGACATGCTGTTATGTGTGTAGGAAAGTCATGTGGCGAAAATATGCCGCTATTAAAAAGTCTGAAAGACAAGGTAATGAAGGCTGGTTTGACTGAGAGTGATGGCAACGCTGTTCGCGTTAACCGCGCGGGATGCTTGGGTGTATGCCAGCAAGGGCCAATTATGGTCGTACACCCAGAAGGTCTGTGGTATTGCAATTTGACCGAAGAGAAGTTGGATCGCATTGTTGAAGAGCATTTCAAACAAGGAAATCCGGTCAAAGAATTTGCATTTTATGACGCAAGCTAATTTCACCTCACAGGAGCGGGACACTGTTTATCGTGTGATTCATGGGCGACGCGATATGCGCCACTTTTCAGAAGGTGAGGTTTCCCCTGCTGTATTATCGCGCATTTTAGAAGCTGCACATGCTGCGCCATCGGTGGGTTATAGCAGCCATGGCGTTTTGTGCGGATTACCACACATGCGTTGCGTGCGGCTTTGATAGGCTTGGTTGAAACTGAAAAAAACGTGTTGCAAATGACATGGATGAACGCAAGGCTGAATTTATGCGTTTAAAAATCGAAGGTATTAGCGACTGTGCTGAGCTGCTTTGCCTTGGGCCTGTGAATGCTTTTTATGATAAACCAATGTTAGAAGCAGAAGGCTGGCGGCAACGAGAGCAGATGGATGTTATTCTGGGGCAAAATCAATACCCCATTATTTCAGAATAGCTTCTCTTTCCTAGCCCGCATTAGTCACAAGTAAAGCCATGAGACAGCGTAAAATTATCCATGTTGATATGGATGCTTTTTTTGCATCGGTGGAGCAGCGTGATCATCCTGAATATTACGGTAAACCCTTGATTGTGGGAGGCAAACCCAATAGTAGGGGTGTGGTAGCAGCTTGTAGCTATGAAGCGCGTAAATTTGGCATTCATTCGGCCATGCCATGTTCACAAGCCTATCGACTTTGCCCTGAAGCGATATTTGTACCAACACGCTTTGAAGCTTATCGCGAGGCATCAGCCATCATTCGCGACATCTTTTGGCGATATGCTAGCCAAGTCGAGCCTTTATCGCTGGATGAAGCATATCTGGATGTAAGCTACACCGAAAGCTTTGCTGGCATCGCGACTGAAATCGCCAAAGCAATTAAAATAGCGATTAAAAAAGAAACAGAGCTGACCGCTTCCGCTGGCATATCCTACAATAAATTTTTAGCCAAGGTTGCATCGGATATGGATAAACCTGATGGGTTATATGTTATTACACCCAAACAGGGCGCTGCATTTGTGCAAGCTTTACCCATTGAAAAGTTTTATGGTGTTGGGCCTGCCACAGCTAAGAAAATGAAGGCATTAAACATTCATCAAGGCAACGATTTAAAAGCTTGGTCGCTTGCCGACTTGCAAACACACTTTGGGAAATCAGCCAACTATTACTACAATATTGCCAGAGGTATTGATGAGCGCCCCATCCGCAGCTTTAGCATGCGCCAATCCTTGGGTAAAGAGGTCACTTTTACCCAAGATATTCTGGATATAGGTATATTATTGCGTCATTTTGAAAGTCTTACTGAGCAAGTATTCAAAAAATTAAATGAGCATAAGCTTCAGGGCAAAAACATCACCATCAAAATAAAATATAGCACCTTTAAACAGGTCACTCGCTCACATACGCAAAGCTCGCCTATCGGTAAAAATGAAGCACTGAAATGTATTCCAAAACTTTTGCAAACAACCAATGCAGGCAAACAGACTGTACGCTTAGTGGGCTTAACCGTTCGTGGGTTTGGCCAAGAAAAAGAACCTCAAAACAACGTTCAACTGGACTTAAAGTTTTAGCCCAGATTATTCATAAATCGGCGTGATAATTGCGCCTGCCTGTGCATAGGCGCAGGCAGGCGGCAGTAGCTGTGAATAATATGGGTTAGATTACTGCCCTACTATGGCAACACCGAAACCTTAATCATTAAGTCACCCTGCTTTATTTTATCCAACACATCCAAGCCTTCCGTCACCTGACCAAAAATCGTATATTGCCCATCCAAATGTGGGGTTGGCACAAAACAAATATAAAATTGACTACCCGCAGAATCAGGGTCTGATGAACGAGCCATCGCCAATGTTCCACGCACATGTTTGCGATCATTAAATTCCGCTTTTACTTTATAACCAGGCCCACCTGTGCCAGTGCCTTTTGGATCACCACCCTGCGCCATAAAATCAGCAATCACACGATGAAATTTCAATCCATCATAGTAACCTTTACCTGCCAATGCCTTAAAATTGGCAACGGTGTTCGGAGCAGAGTCGGAATACAGCTCAATCAGCATATCACCATTTTTTGTCTCTATTTTGATATGCTTTCCTTCTGGAATCCCTTGATCACCCGCTTGTGGTGCATGGCTAAACAAACCCATATTACGCTCCTTTGTTGACTGACCTGTACAAGCTTGTAGGCCAATAATTATCATAAAAAACAATATGATACTGCATCGAGATAAACCCGCATGATATGAAAGTTGCATGTTAACCGCCTTTGGATGCAAAGTGTTGTTGTGATGAAGGCAAAATACGCAGTGGATGCAGCACCATACGCCGCATACCCTGCTTCAGCTCAGCAGTGCCCAGTAGGCATTCATCGCACATAACAGCCACAGAGCCTTGCTGGCCGCACTCTAGCTGAATGCGTTGACCATTTAAAAAACGCCAAGCATCCTCTTTCGTTAATTCGCACGTTGGAAAATCACGCAACCATTGCCTTAATGGCAAAACTGCTTGTTCTTTATCATGCTCAAGACATTCAGCAGCCACCATCATAGAGGCAGGCCAGCCGCCAGTGGATGTTCGCCGCAATGCTGTCACACAGCCACCCACACCGAGTTTTTTGCCTATATCGCGTGCCAAAGAGCGAATATATGTGCCTTTCGAGCATCTCACATCCAAGCTGACAAGTGGATATTCAAAAGCCAACAAATCCAATGCATGAATACAAACTGTACGGGCAGCTAGTTCCACTGCTTTACCCTCACGTGCCATGGCATGGGAACGTTTGCCATCTACGCGAATTGCGGAATAAATCGGTGGAACTTGTTGTATCTCACCTTGAAATAAATCAAGAACATCCATCAACTGCTGTTTGTTGGGTTGAGTATCAAAACGTTTGCAAGCTTCGCCTTCACAATCCAGCGTATCTGTTTGATAACTTAAATCAAACGTAACGCTATAACGTTTTTCCGCATGAAGACCCAGCTCAGCAAAACGTGTCGCATCGCCCAATAAGATGGGTAGCATACCAGTAGCCAAGGGATCCAATGTCCCCGCATGACCTGCTTTAATGCGCTTTTTACCTGGTACTGAAAAAACACGCATCACTTCATTCACTGCACGCCGCGATGTCCAACCCAATGGTTTATCTAAAAAAATAACACCTGAAGCCATCATGGGGTCAAAATATCAGGCAAAATACGCTTAATTTCTTCTTGCACCGCATGCTCAGTACCATACAACGTACATCCTGCAGCATACTGGTGACCACCACCGCCAAGCTTTTCTGCCAAATACCCCACATTACAAGGGGGTTTCCCTCGCAGACTTACTTTCCACACCTGCTCATCTTCTTCGCGTATAAAAACAGCAACATCCACACCTTCAATACTGCGGGCATAATCAATAAATCCTTCGGAATCTTCACCCGATAGCCCCGTTTTCTGATACAAGTCACGGCGCACTGAAAGCCATGATGTACGCCCATGATCACCAATGTGCAAGCTATCCAAAGCATACTTCAACAACTCAAATCGCGCTGCTTTATGACTTTGATAAATCGACTGTGCAGCCTTTTGCACATCAGCACCTGCCTCAATCAAATCAGCAACCATGCGATGTACGGATGCTGTCACATTGGCAAGACGAAAACTTGCTGTATCCGTCAGTACAGCCGCATAAATTGCAGCGGCGGATGCAGCGCATAAATCAACCTTTAAGTGTTGTAATAAATCATAAATCATTGCGCCCGTGGCACAGTACCGCGCATCCACAATATTCATTGTTCCATAGCAGGTGTTGCTGGCATGGTGGTCAATATTAATCAGTGTTTTTCCTTCAAAATAGGCTGTTTCCATACCCAAGCGGGATAAAGACCCAGCATCCACAGCAATAACAACATCCGATGCCGCTACAATGGCAGGAATTTCACCATACGTGATATCATTGACTGCGGCTAAATAACGGCACAAGTAAGGGGAAGTATCCCGATTGTGCATAAGTACCTTTTTTCCCATGCATTTTAAGCCATGGTACAAAGCCAATTGAGAGCCAATTGTGTCGGCATCGGGGCAAACATGAGCAATAATGTGAATCTGTTTTGCTTGATCTAACACATCAATAAGAGGTTGCCAGTCCACATCAGCGTAAAGTATGCTCAAGCGCGATCCAGTTTATTCAATAGTTCCACCATATCATTACCAGCATCCAACGCCGTATCCCAAGAGAAATTCAACTTGGGAAGGCGTTTTTTACCAAGTGAGCGACGCAGCCCGTGTTCAAAGTGGGGGCTCATACGCCCAAGGCGGTCAATCACTATATTCGCCTCATCACGTTTCATCCCATGCACTTTAATCACCGCACTTTGGTTATCCCTTGATACATCCACCGACGTGATGACCATGCCAAGAAAGCATGGGTCATTCGCATCACGTTGTATCATAGTGGTCAATAATCGTTGAATATCTGCCTGAATTCGGTGCTTCGCTGGTGATTTGGATGCCATGGATACGAGCTACAGAGTCGCCGCAATTTCTTCAATGATATAAAATTCAAAGCTATCGCCTTCTTTCACATCATTAAATTTATCAATACCAATACCACACTCATAGCCAGCCTTCACTTCTTTCACATCATCTTTAAAACGACGCAAGGAAGCCAGTTCACCATCATAAATCAATACATTATCACGCAATACGCGTACTTTCGAACCGCGTGTTACATAACCCTCTGTAACATAAGAACCCGCCACAGCACCAATCTTAGGCACCATAATACCCTGACGACCCTCTGCTTCACCTGTAACTGTTTCAACCTGATCTGGAGATAGTTCACCAGCCCTCGCAGCTCTCACATCATCAATGGCATCATAGATAACCT
>JAUZQT010000047.1 GCA_030950825.1 Mariprofundaceae bacterium
AGCCGCACGTCGCCCTTCCTCGAATGAGGGAGGCGTGCGGCTTTGCAGGATTAGCATTCGACAGCTTGTTTTGTGGTGAGTCATTGAGCTTGCTTATCCCCCTATGAATTTTGCCTACCCATTTAGAATTTGAAAGAGCCATGATTATGATGTATTGGCGGCGGTGGCTCAAGCCTATCAGGAATCACACTTGGATCAGAGTCGGCGTAGTTATCGTGGGGCTGTGGGGATTATGCAGTTATTGCCATCTACAGCCGCAAGCCCCAATGTTGGCATTGTTGATATTTCTACCATGGAAAACAATATCCATGCAGGTGTGAAATACCTTGCCTTTTTGCGGCAGCGTTACTTCTCTGATCCTGAGATGAGGGATGTGGATCGCTTGGCATTTGGCTGGGCAGCTTACAATGCAGGGCCTGCCAAAGTGATTAAAATGCGTCGTCTGGCAAAAGAGATGGGGCTTAATCCCAATATTTGGTTTGACCATGTTGAGCTAGCGGCAGCGAAAATTGTAGGAAGGGAAACTGTGCATTATGTGCGTAGTGTTTTTACGCATTATATAGCTTACGGCTTGGTCAAAGAAAGGTTTGCGCATTGAATATTGCTTGAAAAGTGTCATAGGCTTTTGTGATAAAGCACAATAAGCTTGTTATTTTTGTCAATTATTGCAGTTTGCGGTTTCCTTGAGGGAATCTTCCTTCATTATCGCACAAGACAAACACTGATGTCTGGCGAATCGGAAATAATCTGCATCCAACACATTCAGTGAACTACCTCGGATGCAATGGAAATGAACCATACATATGTCAATTGAACGTTCTTTTGAACACTCCTTCGAAGCATTGGGGCTGTCCGCCGAATTACTTCGCGCGGTTGCCGATCAGGGTTATACGACCCCAACCCCAGTACAAGCTAAATCTATCCCAGTGATCCTTGAAGGTCATGATGTTTTAGCTGGTGCTCAAACAGGAACAGGGAAAACGGCAGGATTTACACTGCCGATGTTGAATTTAATTCAAAAAAATAACCCAGAGCGTGGGCGAAAACACCCTATTCGTGCGTTGGTCTTAACACCGACTCGTGAGTTAGCAGCACAAGTTGCTGAAAGTATTGCAGTTTACGGGAAATATCTCCCATTACGTTCTACCGTCGTCTTTGGTGGAGTGGGTATTAACCCTCAGATTCAAAAGTTGCGCCGCGGCGTGGATGTTTTGGTCGCAACACCTGGGCGCTTGCTGGATTTAATTAATCAGCGAGAAGTTGATTTATCGCACATTGACTTTTTTGTATTGGATGAAGCGGATCGTATGTTGGAGATGGGGTTCATTCATGATATTCGCCGTGTGTTAAAAATGTTACCCAATAAGCGTCAGAATTTATTGTTTTCTGCAACCTTTTCAGAAGATATTAAACGATTGGCACAGGGTTTTCTGAAATCACCCGTGTATATTGAAGTGGCACGCAATAAGACATCTCATCAAGTGACGCAAGTTGTTTATCCTGTAAGTAAAGCCAAGAAGCGTGCCTTATTATCCAAACTTATTTTAGAAGGTGAATGGCGGCAGGTACTGGTATTTACAAAAACCAAGCATGGCGCCAATAGGCTAACCAAACAACTGGAGAGCGATGGAATTGGCGCAGCAGCAATCCATGGTAATAAGAGTCAAACGGCTCGAACCAAGGCATTGCAGGGCTTCAAAGATGGCGCTATTCGTGTGCTGGTTGCGACGGATATTGCAGCTCGTGGCCTTGATATTGATCAGCTTCCGCATGTTGTAAATTATGAGCTTCCCAATGTCCCAGAAGATTATGTGCACCGTATCGGACGGACGGGGCGCGCAGGCAATACGGGTGAAGCGATGTCTTTGGTGAGTAGTGATGAAGATAAGTTATTGCGTGCTATTGAGCGCTTGATTAGGAAAGATATTGCTAAAATATCATTGCAAGGTTTTGAACCTGATCTCAATGATATCAATGTTGCAGAACAGGAAGCCCAGGCTCAAAAGCAGCGTCGTGGTTCACAGCAGCATCGTCGAAGTCCCAATGCTACGCGCAAAACAAGGCCGAATCGTAGCCGGAATTCAGGAGCTAGATCACGCAACGCATAGTTGGCATGTATGGATAGATTCTTATCCCCCCCCAAGCTGTGCTTTGTATGCGTGATAAATGGATTGAATTGCCTGATGAATCTGTGAAAAAGAAGGGCGTTGTTGGGTATCTTTCTGCAAGCAGTGGTCGTTTAACTGCTGAAGTTGAGTTAGAGCAGTGTGATGTTTGTATTCTGAATTCACACGCATCAGTAGTTCTTCCAATAAGCAGCCAAAGGCTCTTACTTCAAGCCGTTCGATAGCATGTTTGAGTGAATCATTCAGGCTAAATAGTAGGTAAAGTCAGAATTTCCACGCCGTTATCGGTGACTGCAAGGGTGTGCTCGAATTGGGCTGAAAGTGATCGGTCACGGGTGACCACTGTCCACTTATCAGGCAGCAGTTTCACGTTGGCTTTACCAAAATTTACCATCGGCTCAATGGTAAAAACCATGCCTTTTTTTAGTGTCATACCAGCACCAGGCTTTCCATAATGTAGTACCTGTGGATCTTCATGAAAAATACGCCCAATACCATGACCACAATATTCACGCACCACACTGCACTTTTCACCCTCAACATAGTGTTGAATGATATGCCCAATATCGCCCAATGTTGCACCTGGCTTTACCACAGAAATACCAAGATCTAGTGCCTTACGTGCAATTTCAGTTACCTTTTTGGCGCGTATTTTAGGCGTGCCGACATAAAAAGTTTTACTGGTATCACCATGCCAGCCGTTGATAATACTGGTAACATCAATATTGATAATATCACCATCCTTGATGGTTTTGTCAGCAGGAATACCATGGCAAACCACATGATTAATGGATGTGCACACAGATTTTGGAAAGCCGTGATAATTCAAAGGGGCAGGGGTGGCATCATGTTTGATGCTATAATCATGAACAATATCGTTGATTTCATTGGTAGTAATGCCCGGACGAATATATTCTTCAATCATAATCAAGGTATTGGCTGCATGCGTGCAGGCAGGGCGCATTTGATCAATTTCTTGGAGTGTTTTAATGGGAACCATGGGTGTCCTTTATGATAATTATTGCTTGCAGGCGACGCATTCTGACCTAATCTTTAGACAACGTCATTAATATGAGAGGAGATGTTTATGAAACTTTATTTGGTCCAGCATGGCTTGGCAGTTGTTAAAAATGAGCATGAGCAACGGCCGCTATCCAATCAAGGGCGCGAAGATATTACACGTGTGGGTGGTTTTTTAAGTTTGTTTGAACGTCCAAAACCAATACGCATTGTACATTCCGATAAATTACGCAGCTTGCAGAGTGCTGAAATGTTTGCTGAAGCTTGGGGCTGTAGTGTGGTCGAAAAATCTTCAGAGTTGTCTTCCGATGCAAACCCAACGATCTGGGCATCACGTCTGATTGAAATTCACGAGGATATGATGCTGGTTGGGCACTTGCCGCACCTGCCGCGTCTGGCATCATTGCTTCTATGCGGTCAGGCTGAACGTGAAGTGGTGCGTTTTTGCAATGCTGGTGTGGTGTGCTTGCAGCGTACTGAAAATGAATGGAGCATATGCTGGCAAGTGAATCCAACATTATTTTATCCGAAAGATTAAGGCATGGCTTATATTTGGCGTTGCGGGGGAAACTGTTACACTGCCGCAAAATAGGTGCTTGAAATATATTCCATATGAAAATACACAAACAACACACAGGGAATCATCAAAAATTATCAGCCTCGACAGGCGCAGAAAACTGTTCACTGAGCCTATCCAAGCAGGGTGAAATACAAGGTGCACAGAAGTAACGCAACAACCTATCTTAAAAAGGTTATTGCGTTATTTTAGTATAAAGTTATACGTGATCCGATCAATAGATATATGAATGGCAATAAGGCCAATAGGAAGTAAACGATGATAACAGAACAAGAAATCTTAACCATGTATGAAGATGCTGGAGCATTGCTCAACGGGCACTTTGTTCTTTCCAGCGGGCGTCATTCGGCACGTTACTTGCAGTCGGCACTGGTTTTGATGTCGATGAATAATGCCACTGATCTAGCAACAGCACTGATTGAGAAGTTGAATGCCGATAGCCAAGTGAATATCAATGATATTGATATGGTGGTTGCTCCTGCAATCGGTGGCCTTGTGATTGGACAAGAAGTGGCACGCCAATTGGAAAAACCATTTATTTTTACTGAGCGTAAAGAGGGTGAAATGCAGCTTCGCCGTGGTTTTACGATTTGCCAAGGTGCCAAGCTATTGGTGGTGGAAGATGTGATTACCACAGGTGGTTCGGTTCGTGAGTGCATGGCAGTTGTACGCCAACATGGCGGTGAGCCAGTGAAAATTTTGGCTGTTGTGGATCGTGCACCAACTGCAGAAGGGCGCTTTGATGTACCACACGACACGGCTATTTCTTTAGATGTTGAAACTTTTACTGTCGATGATTGCCCCATGTGTGCCCAAGGCACTGTTGCAGTGAAGCCTGGCAGTCGAGGAGCTTTGTGATGCAGGATATTTCAGTACAGCCAGTGATCCGTTGCTTTCCCTTTGGCGGCGTGGGGGAATTTGGCAAAAATATGATGGTATATGCCGTTGATGATGATGCGGTGATTGTGGATTGTGGTATGGGCTTCCCTGAACCTAGCCAGCATGGTGTGGATATTGTGATTCCAGATATCTCGGCACTGGATGACATGGGGCTGAAAATTCATGCGCTATTATTAACCCATGGACACGAAGATCATATTGGTGCGATTCCTTTTATCTTGCCCAAACTGTCTGTACCAGTATATGGCACACAAATTACCTTAGCGTTGGTGAAAGCCAAGCTTTCTGAACGTGGATATAAAGGAGATTTGCGACTTTTGGATGAGCATACACCAATTAAAATCGGCCCTTTCCGTGTAGAAGGGGTGCCAGTAACGCACTCAATTATGGATGCTATTTCTGTTGTTATTCATACCGTTTATGGGGCAATTATTCATACGGGGGACTTTAAATTTGACCCATCGCCGATTGATGGGCGGGTGAGTGGTATTGAGAAGTTTTCGCAGCTGGGTGATGAAGGTGTGTTGTTGGTGGCATCCGATTCTACCAATGCGACACGTGGTGGCACAGGGCCTTCAGAAAGCTCTGTGGGAGCTGGCTTGAAAAAAGCTGTGGCAGAATGCAAGGGCAAGGTCGTGGTGACAACCTTTGCTTCAAATATGTTTCGTATTCAGCAAATTATTGAGGCAGGGCATGCAGCTGGGCGAAAGGTGGCGCTGGCTGGTCGAAGTTTAGAAAAGAATGTTGGTTTAACACGTGATTTAAAACGCCTGTCTATTCCTGCCAATGCCTTGCTGGATATCAAAAAAATACAAAGCATCCCTGATAATAAGTTATTAATTATTGCTACAGGTTCGCAAGGTGAATGGCGCGCTGCGTTGGCGCGCATTGCACAAAATAAATTTACTGGCATTCGTTTGGGAGAGGGCGATTTGGTGATTTTTTCATCTTCCAATATCCCAGGGAATGAACGCGTAGTGGCGGGGTTGTTCAATCATATTTACCGTCGTGGGGCGCGTATTTTGCATGCTGGCCAAGCGCACTTGCATGTTTCAGGGCATGCGCAGGTAGATGAATTAAAAACCATGCTGCAGTTAACGCGGCCAAAATATTTTTATCCAGTACATGGCGAATATCGTAATCTTATTGAACACCGTGAATTGGGCATTGCCACAGGCATTGCTTTTAAAAACACAATAATTGCGGAAAATGGACAAAGTATTGTGTTGGATGATCAGGGAATTGGGCACGGACCAAAATTCCATGCTGGAGCCGTGTTTGTAGATGGGCTACACCGTGATGAAGTGGATGATATGGTATTGCGTGATCGTAGAATTCTGGCTGATGATGGTATGATTTCGGTGACTGTGCTTATTTCTCAACATGAGGGTCGCTTGTTAACCGCACCAGAGCTAACTGCGCGTGGTGTCTTGCATGAATCGGTGAGTGAGGAAGTATTGCAAGATGCCGCTGCCGATATACACCATTATCTCAATAGTCTGAATCAGGAAATGTTGTCTGACCTTGATGAAACACGCGAAGAAATTCGTTTGTGGCTGCGACGCTGGTGCAAAAAACGCCTAGGGCGGCGTCCGATGGTCTTGCCTGTGGTGATTGAAATTTAATGTCGGATTCGGATAAAGCAGGGAGTACACCATTGGTCATGCGTGAAGCCTTGGCTTTTTTGGTGTTCGCTGGTGTTGCGATGTTGGCAGTTTCGCTGTACAGCTTTCATGTTGAGGATCCCTCCTTAAATCAAGCAACAACGGTGGCTGCTGAAAACATGCTTGGCACGGTTGGTGCTTGGATTGCAGATATGATGTACCAATTATTCGGTTTGGTAAGTTGGCTGCTTGTCTTGCTTGGGCTGGTGCTGGTGATTCGTATTGTTGGCGCTTCTCAGGCTTATTTTGCTGGTTGGACATCCATTTTCTGGTTGCCCTGTTTGATGGCAATATCGGGTTTATTGCAGAGTCATATCACGGTGGCAAGCATGCAGGAATTACCTTGGGGGATGTTACCAGCGGGCGCAGGTGGTGCTTTGGGAATTCTGCTTGTGGGGGCTTTGTCTGAACGATTGTATACACTGGGCAGTGATTTGGTGTTGATCGCATTGATGTTGAGTAGTTTTGTCATTGCTTCACATATTTCTCTGCTAGCAGCTATACAGCGTATTATTTTGGCCTTCTTTTGGTTTTTTCGACATCTAAATCCTTGTTTTTCAAAAGCAAGAAGTGCTTTACAAGGTCAATGGAATAAGCTGTGTGCTTTTTTCAAAGCAAGGACAAAACGGAAACCTGTAAGTAATAAAAATAACAATAAAAACAAAACCACTGAAGCAAT
>JAUZQT010000048.1 GCA_030950825.1 Mariprofundaceae bacterium
TCGCCAAATTGAATATCCAGCGTATGAAATGCCGTATAAGCGATATGATTATCTGAAGGAAAGAAGGTGCGCGAACATATTGCACACGCTTCGGGAAAGTGTTTTTCGTAATGATGGGCAGGAAGTTTTTGAGTTCGACCAAAGCCCTTTTTTTCAGGTTGTTTGCCAGCTTTACGTTTTGGTTTTTCTTTAGGTTTGGGGGATGATGGGCTCTGTTCTTCAGAGATATCTTCATCAGACTTGATCGGAAGTGAATCTATTTTCTCTTCATCAAGCTGTCTTAGCCTGCATTATTCACAAATGCTGCCGCGCCCTGGCTTGCTCCTTTGTCCACGGTGATTCATGAATAATGCGGATTAGACCATGGTCGCTAAGTATCATACTTAGCATAGAATAATATACTATTAACGCTTAAAATACAATAAGTTATAGGGGATCTGAATAATTACTGTTTTTCTGCTCATTTTGGTTCCTTTTTTGCTAAATTCTGGCTTAAAAGGAATAAGAATCGCGACTTATTGGTCTAATTTTTTTGAGGCAGTGCACTATTCAACCCACCACGGTTTTGCCCAAGCTCTTCATTGAAAATTTCTCACGTACACGAGTGCGTTGTGCTTTTAGCCTTGATCTTGGGCAAATCAACGGCAACCCGAACAGCTACAGGATATTTTTAGATATGCTGACCAATTACTTCTTGTTATGCTTCGCTGATGGATGGTTCCCTTCGTACACGCATCAAGGTTTGTGGTATTACACGCTTAGAAGATGCTTTAGCGGCATCTCAGCTTGGTATTGATGCAATAGGCTTCGTTTTTTATGATAAATCGCCCCGTTTTATTGAACCAATGAAGGCAGCGGCGATTATTCGAGAACTTCCACCATTTGTATCTGCCGTGGGGCTTTTCGTGAACCCTAAACAAGGTTTGATTGATGATGTTCTTAACCTTTGTCCCTTGGGTGTTGTGCAGTTACATGGTGATGAAAGCCCCGATTTTTGCCAAGCTCAGTCAAGAAGAGTCATCAAGGCTATTGCTGTGAACTCGGCCGAAGATCTTGAATGTGCCCAGCAATACCGTTGTAGTATATTGCTGGATGCCAAGGCACCCAAGGGCGTTTATGGGGGCAACGGAAAATCATTTGATTGGTCGCTGTTGAGGCACTTCCAACATGATTATCCGCTGATTTTAGCCGGCGGATTGAATGTGAAGAATGTGGCCTTGGCACTTTCTCATCGCCAATGGTTCGCACTGGATGTATCTTCGGGTGTGGAAACAGGTGCTGGCATTAAAGATGCTGATAAAATGCGTGCTTTTATGGCATGCCTTCAAAGCGCTGAATAGATGATAAAGACGGTGGCAAAAACAGCATGCTAAATGATTTGATGTACGATTTAGATATTAAACATGCGCCTGATGCGGGTGGGCACTTTAAGGCCAATGGCACCTTGTTCGGTGGGCGTTTCGCGGCTGAAACACTGATGCAGCCTTTACAGGAGATTGAACAGGCGTTTTTCGACGCTTGGGCAGACCCTAAATTTCATGCTGAGCGCCTAGATTTACTTAAACATTATGTTGGCCGTGCCACCCCTCTTTATCATGCCAAACATCTTACTGCTGAAGTGGGTGGCGCGCAGATTTACCTGAAACGGGAAGACTTAAATCATACGGGTGCGCATAAGGTAAATAATACCATTGGTCAGGCTTTACTGGCTCGGCGTATGGGAAAAAATAAAGTTATCGCAGAAACAGGTGCAGGACAGCATGGCGTTGCAACGGCGACTGTCGCAGCAATGTTCAATATGCAATGTGATATTTATATGGGTCGCGAAGACATCCGCCGGCAGGCACCCAATGTATTCCGCATGAAGTTATTGGGAGCCAATGTTATTGCTGTGGATTCGGGTACGGCAACGTTAAAAGATGCCGTAAATGAGGCCTTGCGCGTTTGGGTTGCAAGCTGTGAAGACACTTACTACATTTTCGGCACGGCGGCTGGCCCCCACCCCTTTCCATTGATGGTGCGCCAATTTCACACGGTCATTGGTCAGGAAGCACGAGCACAATGCCTGGCGCAAGCTGGAAAACTCCCCGATGTTGCTGTTGCATGTGTTGGCGGAGGCTCCAATGCGATAGGCTTGCTGCACCCTTTGCGGGATGATGATATTCGCCTTGTTGCCGTTGAGGCCGCTGGGTATGGGCTGGAATCTGGTGAGCATGCTGCAGCTTTAGCCAAAGGAAGCCCAGGTATTATTCATGGTAGCCTGAGTTACTTACTGGAAGATGATGAGGGGCAGGTGCAAGGCACCCACAGTATTTCTGCTGGCCTTGACTATCCAGGTGTTGGCCCTGAGTTGGCTGCCATGATGGAGAATGGTCACTTAGAGCTTGATAGTGCGACTGATCGCGATGCTTTGGATGCCTTTCAAAGGCTGACCAAAGCAGAAGGTATTATTCCTGCGTTGGAGTCCAGTCATGCGTTGGCGGCTGGTATGCGGATTGCGGCAGGCATGATGCCAGATCAAATAGTTCTGATTAACTTGTCGGGCCGTGGTGATAAAGATTTGGGCACTGTGATGGATATGTTAGGGCTTAGTTGTGATACACAGGAGTTTTCGGCATGAGTCGTTTATCCGAAGTTTTCATGCGTTGTCAGTCGGAAAAGCGCACTGCATTGATTGGCTACTTAACGGCTGGAGATCCTGATATAAGCACGTCAGAATCGTTGTTTCTTAGGCTAGCAGAACACGTAGATGTTTTGGAAATCGGCATGCCTTTTTCTGATCCTGCGGCAGATGGGTCTGTGATTCAAGCAGCCAGCGAGCGAGCTTTGGCCGCGGGGACACATATTGCGGATGTATTTTCCCTTGCATCCAGCGTTCGTGAGGTTTATCCTGATATAGGCATTGTATTGATGGGCTATGCCAACACCCCTTTTGTGCTGGGATTTGATGTTTTTTCCAAGCAGGCTGCTGCGGCGGGTGTTGATGCTGTATTGCTGGTTGATATGCCGCCTGAAGAAGGTTATTTATGTGATGATATTTTCAAGCGATACGGACTTGATAGAATTCTTCTCTTATCACCGACTTCCAACGAAGAACGAATAAAGCTTGCAAACAAGCATGCTAGCGGCTTTATTTATTATGTATCCTTAAATGGCATTACTGGAGCTGATATGGGTGAAATGGCAGAAATTAAACACAAGGTTCACGCTATTCGCGCCCATACAGATTTACCAATATGTGTTGGTTTTGGTGTCAAGACAGCAGAACAAGCCAGCCAAGTTGCCACTTTCTCCGACGGTGTAGTGGTTGGCAGCCACTTTGTTGGACAAATTACGACGCACTTAAAACAGCGAGAAACCATGTTGTCAGCAATCTCGAGCGCTGCACACACTATGAAAACAGCGTTGCAAGCATGAAAATAAGGGTATTAGGTTGTTATGGTGGCCAACTGCTGGGTTTCCATTTGAGTTCTTTTTTGGTGAACGACTCCATCCTTCTCGATGCTGGTTCGCCAACAGTCACCCTTACGCTGGAAGAGCAGCGCTATATTCGTCATGTGTTTGTTTCACACACACACCTTGATCATATTCAAGATATTGCATTTTTGGCCGATAATCGTTCTTTAAAACGTATGGGTGGCGCGAATGAAAATCGTTGTATTACCATTCATAGCCTGCAAGAGAATTTGGATACGCTAAAAACACATTTCCTGAACAATGCCATTTGGCCAGACTTTACTAAAATACCAACTGTGAAAGACCCTATTTTAAAGTTGTCAGCGATTGAGGAGATGAAAAAGGTTGTTGTTGATGGTGTCAGCATTACACCTATTCGCATGAATCACCCTGTTCCATGTACAGGTTTTTTATTGGAGCAGGATGGCAAACAATTTATTTATTCAGCCGATACAGGCATAACGGATGATTTGTGGAAGGTTGCCAATGCTCAACCCAATTTGCGTGGCATTATTGTTGATTGTTCTTTCCCCAACGCCTACGCTGAACTTGCGAGCATTAGCGGCCACTTAACGCCGAAGCAAATGGCTCATGAATTGAAAAAGCTTAACAAGCTGGGATCCATGCCGATTTATTTGTTTCATATGAAACCAGAGACACTAAGCCTTATGACGGCTGAAGTTGAAGCAGAAAACATCCCCCACTTGCGTATGCTAACGCAGGTGGATGAACTTTTATTGTAAGGATTGCGCATGAATTGGATCACCCGCTTAATTGAGAGCCCTAAAACAATTTTGTCATCCAAGCCTGAGAGCAGCGCACCCGAAGGTATGTGGATTAAGTGTCCTGGCTGTTCGGATACCTTGTACAACAAGGAACTTGCGCGCTCGCAAATGGTCTGTCCTCGTTGTGATCAACACTTGCGTATCAATGCAGCAGAGCGTGCGAATTGCCTTTTTGATGACGATAGTTTTGAAGAGTTTGATGGCAAGCTTCGATCCGCAGATCCGCTTGATTTTAAAGATTTGAAACGCTACAAAGACCGCTTGAAAGAGGCGAATAAACGTGTGGGAAAACAAGATGCCATGCGTAATTATTTAGGGGACATATGCGGCCAAACAGCATCCGTTTCTATTTTTGAGTTTAAATTTATGGGCGGCAGCATGGGCTCGGTTGTGGGTGAAAAAATTGTGCGCGGTATGGAGCGTGCCGTGGAACGAAAGTGCCCCTATTTACTGGTTACCGCATCGGGTGGGGCGCGCATGCAGGAAAGCTTGTTGTCATTGATGCAAATGGCAAAAACATCATCTGCAGCCAACCGTTTAAATGAGGCAAAATTACCTTTTATTTGTTTGCTGACGGATCCAACCATGGGTGGCGTTTCGGCTTCTGTGGCATGGCTGGGTGATGTGATTATTGCGGAGCCAGATGCCTTGATTGGTTTTGCTGGCCCGCGTGTGATTCAGGAAACGGTTGGTGAAAAACTTCCTGAAGGCTTCCAGCGTTCTGATTTTTTGTTGGCGCATGGTTTAATTGATGATGTAGTGGATCGCCGTGAACTGCGTGATTATTTGAAGGTGTTGTTTGAACACCTTATGCAGCGCGCTTATCGTCCAGCACAGTAAACCAACTTTATAGATTTACGAATAACGATTGAAACCACAAACGATTGATGACTGGCTGAGTCAGCTTGGTCAGCCATCGGCGGATCGAGATTACAAACCTGGTCATGCGCGAATGCTGGCATTGCTTAAGCCCCTACATTGTAAGCGGCCTATTTTGCGTATTCGCATTGCAGGAACCAATGGTAAAGGCTCTACCGCATTTATGTTGGCTGCGGGTCTACAAGCTGCTGGGCTCAAGGTGGGTTTATACACTTCACCGCACGTGCTGCATTTTCATGAACGAATTCGTATCAATAAAAAACCAATTAGCCACACTGATTTATGGGCGTGTTTGGAGCATATCATGCCGATTGCATTATCGGTTGGCGCATCTTACTTTGAAGTGGCAACGGCGTTGGCGCTGCATCATTTTAGTGAGGCATCTGTTGATGTGGAGGTACTAGAGGCTGGTGTGGGCGCAAAATTGGATGCAACAACAGCTGTTGATGCGGATATGGCATTGATCACGCCGATAGGCTTGGATCATGAAGCGTGGCTGGGTAATACCCTTGCAAAGATTGCCGAAGAAAAAGCCCATGCTCTAAATGCTTGTCAGTGGGGCTTTAGTGCGCCACAAACAGCGGATGTTGCTAAAATTTTGAGACAGCATAAATCGGAGATAACATTCACCCAAGCGATTACAGCGTCATGCTCGATGCTTGGAGAGCACCAGAAAATCAATGCAGGTTTGGCTTATGCCGCTTTGAAAACATTGCTTGCCACGCAGCATATCCGAAGCAATCAAGGCGTATTGAAAAATGCTGTGACACAAGCTATTGCACCAGCTCGTTTGCAATATATTCAATATCAACAAACGCATATATGGCTGGATGCGGCGCATAATCGCCATGCTATCAAGGCTTTATTACCCACCCTGCCCGCACTGGCTTCTCCTTTTGATGCGGTGCTTGTTTATACACGCGAAGATCGAAGCCTGCTCAACGCATTGGACTTATTGCGCCCCTTCTCTCGATTATTGATCAGCAATCGAGGTGAAGGCATCGATGTTGTTTGCCAAACACCCGAACAAGCATTAGTGCATATGTTAAAGAAACAACCTCGTGCGCGCATTTTATTGCTTGGTTCTTTTACCTCTGTTGCGGCGGCCTTGCGATGGTTGGACAGTCAATCACACACAACCACCATGCCAGGGCAATCGCATATAAAACACCCTTGACATTATGCTTATACGATAGCCGGGTCAGATACCGGCACTGGGCTTGAGCGATTCCATCATTATAAAAAGATCAAGGCTTACCAAGTGTATTTGATGCGTTTTATGCAAAACGCTGAGTGAGGATGTTTTCAAGAGAAAATCCTTCCTTGATGACACCTAAAGCGACTGCAGGA
>JAUZQT010000049.1 GCA_030950825.1 Mariprofundaceae bacterium
CGACAGCGTGGCCACTGCCCACTGTGGCATGTCCAATATCTTGTAAGGCTGCATTGATTGGTACCACAAACAAACCACCACAGATACCCGCAATGAATAATACAAAACGTGCCGTCCATACATCTGCAACAAAAACAAGGCATAATATACTGATACCCAATCCGTAAGCAGCCCAGCGTGCGCGGCGCAAATACATCATCGGAATCAAACGCGGCGCAAGCAGTGCACCAACCGCAATGCCCAAGGCGATAAATAACGTTAATAATGAAATATCGGTGCTGCTGGTGAGCAATAAAACAACGGGTGCCCAAGCAATAATCAGCAAACGTAAGACCACTGCCGCAGCCCAGAATAGGCTCACGCCCAAGGTGGCAAAACGTGCGCGTGGTGTGGCCAATAGTGTGGTAATGGTTGATTTGAAACTTTTCCATACATCATCATTCACACCGCGGCGATCATGAGCGGCAGGTAAGGCCTGCATCCATGATGCTACGCCCGCTGATATAAAGTAGATAACAAACACACCAACCATAGCCATTTTCATTGAATAATCAGCCACCATAGCGCCCAAGGTCATGCCCAATAAAATGGCTACAATGGTACTGCCTTCGACCCAACTATTGGCTTTCATCAAGGCATCATCACCGTTCACCAGCTCAGGTAATATCCCATATTTTGCAGGGCTATACATTGCAGCTCCAGCACCAACAATGGCATAAGCCAGTAGGGGATGCCCACCAAGCAGCATGATGCCAGCGCCAGCAGCCTTTATTAAATTTGCCAGCATCAGCACTTGTGGTTTGGAACGGGTGTCTGCAAAAACACCGACCCATGGCGCCAAGATGACAAATGCCACCAAAAAACAGCCCTGCAAAGCCGACACATACCAGTCACCTTGTAAAATACCTTGCATCACCATAGCCACGGCAATAAACAAAATAGCATTGTCTGCCAAAGCGGTTAAAAATTGCGCCGTTAATAACTTCCCTAAATCAGCCGTCATGGTATGGGGGGATGATTGATGCTTCACGCCTATTGCTCTTTCTTGAGCATTTCTGCCAGCAGAGCCTGTGCTGCTGGATAGTGGGTTTTGCCCGTGCCAAGCAAGGGAATTTCATCGATCCATATATACTGGCGTGGTACTTGCAACTCATTGATGCCATGTTGTTTGGCGCAGGCCTGTAAGGCCTTTCGTGTGGTACCTTCTTCGGTTGTCATGAGCACCAATTGTTCACCTTTATTGGCATCACTAATAGCCAGTACTGCATGTGAGGCATCGGGCCAGCATAGATTTGCCAAAGCCTCGACAGCCGTTAATGAAATCATCTCACCCGCGATTTTGGCAAAGCGCTTCAAGCGTCCTTGAATCTGCACAAAACCATCGTCATCAACGGTGACAATATCACCTGTATCATACCAACCATCTTCCAAAGGCTGGAGTTCGGCAGGTTTATCGTGCAATAGGTAGCCAGCCATGACATTGGGGCCTTTAATCCATAAACGTCCGCCTTGTTGAATGCCTGGTACGGGCTCTAAGCGATGCTGGATACTTGGTAGGAAGCGTCCAACTGTACCTGCTTTAAAGTGCATGGGCGTATTGGCAGCAAGGACTGGGCTGGCCTCTGTTGCACCGTAACCTTCAAAAATACGCAGGCCAAACTTATCCATCCAAATTTGGCGCGTGTCATCTTGTAACTTCTCTGCGCCAGCCACCACATAGCGTACTGAATAAAAATCATACGGGTGTGCATGCTTGGCATAACCTGCGAGAAAGACATTGGTACCAAAGATCAAGGTTGCGTTAATTTCGTATGCTACTTCAGGGATTATACGGTAGTGCAGGGGGGAAGGGTATAAAAACACCCGAATACCTGTGACCAGCGGTAGTATCATACCGCCCATCAAGCCAAACGAGTGAAATAAGGGTAGGGCATTCAGGCAAGTATCGCGTGCGGAGAAATCAAATAACGTTCCCAATTGTGCAGCATTGGCGAGTAGATTTTGATGTGAAAGTGCCACGCCTTTAGGTAGACCTTCGGAACCTGAAGTAAACAACACAATGGCGGTATCATCGCTACGAATACCTTTTAAACGACGGGCAATAGCGCGTTCTGGTTTGCGCGCGGATAATAGTGCCGATACTTTATCCCAAATACCGACCTGTTCGCGGAAATCTTCCAAAAATAAAATATGGGCATGTTGTTGTAAACAGGCAAGAAAATCTTCCAAACCTGCTTTTTCAATAAAACGGTGTGATGTTAATACCGTCTTGATGCCAGCTGTTTCCAAGGCTGCGATGGATGATTTTTCACCTGCCGTATAGTTTAACATAGCAGGAACGATGCCTTGTGATTGCAAAGCAAATACAGTGATGGAACATGCCGACACATTGGGTAATAAAACGCCGACATACTCTTTGGGTTCGGCTATTTTGTGGAATAAATTACCCAGCAGGAAGCTACGGGTCATAAACTGGCGATAGCTTAAGGGGTTGCGTTCAACATCTTCAAGCACCACATGCTCATGCCCATGGGTGTAAGCTGCTTCAGCCAAGGCATCCCATGTACGACGTTGATACAGTGTTGTCTCAAATACCATATCACTCATGATATTTGATAATACTTTCCCCGCCTGATGGCGGCGTTCACGTGCACTCATGGTGGCAGGAAAATCAAATCGGTGGCTAGGTAAAATACCTAGTCGAATTTTGGGAAACCAGCGCAAACGAACCTGACCACGTAAATGAGAGAATGGTGTGTATTGTGCACCATCAATGCGCACGGGCAAAATCTCGGCATTGGCTTTATCTGCGACCATACCAGGCCCTGGATAGATTTTCATCAATGAACCTGTTGCTGTAATCCTTCCTTCGGGAAAAATAACGACTTTATGACCTTCTTTGACATGCTTAATCAAGCTTTTCATAGCCATTGGGTCGGTATGATCAATCGCGAACAAATGTACCCAAGCCTTGATGGGGCGCATCCACCATTTATTAAAGTAACTGCTATGAATAGCATATGAAATATCATCAGGTAAAAACACAGAGAGTAAAACAGCATCCAGAAATGAGGTGTGATTGGCGACAATCAATGCGCGATCACCCACTTTATTTAAATTTTCCAAGCCTTTCAACTCTACTTTATAGGCTGCTCTAAGCAGCACTCGCAACACCCAAATTACCATATTACGTAACATTATATCCTCCTTTCACCCTTATTATGCGCGAATCGCGCCCATCCAAAAAACGCTGTAATAGTACCGTAATCACAGCTTTAATATCACATCCCTTCTCATCACCTAACTTGCCACGTAGTGCCAGGGCACACAAGCCTTCAACGCCGCCCCATAAGGCTCGTGCCTCTAGCATAAGTTCATGTTTGTTTGCCGTGGGCTCCAATATTGATATTTGCATTTCCAATAAATGAAACATGCGATCTTGTTGCGCCACATAGCTTGCTGGAATGAGCATACCTTGCTCAAAATGAAATTCCATCACAGCATGCCAGCGTTGTTTATGTTCCATAACAAAATCAATATATGCCAAACTCATGTTTTTTATGCCATCAATCACATATTCAGAACTGTCCAGTGCTTTTAAAACATTCTTTTCCAGTAAGTACAGTGTTCTTAAATTCACAGCGATAATCACAGCATCCAAATTTTCGAACAAACGATACAAAGAACCTACAGCACACGACATTTCAGTAGCAATATGGCGAGCAGTTAAGCTGTTCAAACCCTTATTTGCGATAATTGTCTCAGCGACATCAATGATCTGTTGCTGTCTTGCCATAGATTTTTCACTTATATTTTTACTCATCGTTGAGCCTCCTTGCTTATTTCAATGATTGCAATAGCAAAAATGAACATCGTTCATGAAGCACGGCAATTAAAGTGAACCTCGTTCACTATGTCAATCATTTATATTAAGATAACGTTCAACATATCTTTAAAACACTCCGTAGCATTCAGTATCTTGTGACTTTGTAAGCAACATGGCATTGCAGAATTGGGCTTTAGCTGCCACGATTAGGGCATGACTATTTCATTTTCGCTACCACTTTCCAATCGCCTATCAAAAGTAAAGCCATCGGCAACACTCGCTATTACAGCCAAAGCCGCTGAACTTCGCGCCTCTGGTAAGGATATTATCTCTTTATCGGTGGGTGAGCCTGATTTTGAAACACCCAAGGCTGCACGCAAAGCAGGCATCAAGGCCATTGAAGAAGGGTTTACGCGCTACACCGCAGTTCCTGGCATTCCAGAATTAAGAGCAGAAGTTGCAGCAAAATTTAAGCGTGATAATAATTTGGATTATACGCCTGAAAATATATTGGTGAGCACTGGTGGAAAACAGTGCATTTATAATTTACTGATGGCAATCATCAATAAAGGGGATGAAGTGATTATCCCTGCACCTTATTGGGTGTCGTACCCTGATATGGTGTTATTGGCAGAAGGTGAGCCAGTGATTGTGGCATGTATTGCTGCTGCAAATTTCAAACTGACCGCTGCACAACTGGAAGCAGCGATCACATCTAAAACGAAGATGCTGTTTCTTAATTCACCATCCAACCCAACTGGCATGGCATATTCTGCCGCTGATTTAAAGGCACTGGGTGAGGTGATTCGTCGATACCCAAATATTGTTGTGGCGACGGATGATATGTACGAAAAAATCATGTTTGATGGTAAAGAATTTGCAACATTTGCCCAAGTGAATGCTGATTTGATTGATCGAACCGTTACTTTAAATGGCGTGTCTAAAGCCTACTGTATGACAGGCTGGCGCATTGGTTTCTGTGCTGCTCCAGCTGATTTAATTAAAGCTATGAGTAAAATTCAAGGTCAATCGACATCCAATCCATCATCTATTTCGCAAAAAGCAGCAGTGGCAGCACTTCAAGGGCCAAGCAATGAGCTTGATGAGATGGTGCGCACTTATGAAGCCCGACGTACTTGGCTGGTCGATGCTTTAAATGCTATTGAGGGTATGGATTGCATTACACCCGATGGGGCATTTTATGTGTTTCCCTCTGTTGCAGGCTGGATTGGCAAGACTACCGCTGATGGCACGATTTTAAAAGATGATGTGGCAGTATGCGAATGGTTGTTGGATGCCGCAGGTGTAGCACTTGTACCAGGCACGGCCTTTGGCTCACCCGGACAAATTCGTTTCTCGTATGCTGTAGCCCAAGAAACATTAGAAGATGCTGTAAATCGCGTGGCAAAGGCTGTGAATAGCTTGGAATAGTAAAATCGGTATAATCTACATTCAAACATAATCATATTTATGTTTGAATATAGAAGAAGGATAGTATTAGGTTCGGTCTTATCATGTTCATTTCTTCCGCGACCCTTATATTGAGCAGATGAAGCAATGAGTAAACGAAGCTATAGAAGCCATCACCCTCGTACTTCGACAAGCTCAGTAAGGAGCGTGCACGATCTCAATTTATTTCGTGCACATTCCTAACCTGAATAATTCATAAATACTGTCGTGCCCTTGCTTGCCCCTTTATCCGCAATCATCACAACGGTTTATGAATTATTCAGGCTAAGCAGGATGCTGAGCCTGTCGAAGCAATCGAGGATCCATTGATAACCTGGTTTCCATCATGGATTCCCAATACAGGCACTTGGGAATGACATTTTTTAGAGTTAGGTTGGGTATCTTGTGAGCATGCTGAAGTTACGCATTACTATTGTGTTAACAATGCGTTTAGCTTGCGAACAAAACCCGCAGGATCTTCAGGCAAAGCCCCTTCTGCTAAAATAGCTTGGTCAAAAAGAATATCAGCGAAATCAGCGATATTCTCTTCAGAGTCCATATTGGCAAGGCGCTTAACCAAAGCATGCTCTGGATTGATTTCCAAAATGGGTTTCACACTTGGAATATCCTGACCTGCTTGTTTAAGAATACGCTCCATATTTCCCGTCATATCGAATTGATCCGAAACCAAACAAGCTGGAGATTCTGTCAGGCGATCAGTTGTACGCACGTCTTTCACTTTATCACCCAGTGCCTCTTTTAACTTCTGCACAGCAGGCTCTGCCGATTTAACCGCTTCCTCATGCTCTTTTTTATCTTCCTCGGCGTTTTCACCAATATTGGATAAATCCAACTCACCCTTGGCAATGGATTGTAATGATTTACCATCAAATTCCGTTAGATGTGTTGTTAGCCATTCATCAATGCGATCGGATAACAGCAATACTTCAATGCCCTTTTTGCGGAAAATTTCCAAATGAGGACTATGTTTCGCAGCGGCCAAGTTTTCAGCAGTGATATAATAAATGGTATCCTGATTTTCAAGCATACGCTCAACATAGTCTGTGAGTGATACGCCTTGCTCATCTTGTTGTGTGCTTGAGAAACGCAGTAGCTTGGCAATGCGATCACGGTTGGCTGTATCTTCAATAATGCCCTCTTTCAGGCAGTTACCAAATTGTCCCCAGAAATCAGCATAATCAGTGCTTTTTTCATCAGCTTCACCGTCATTTGATTTTTTTGCCATGTCTTCAAGCAAGCTCAACACACGTTTGCTCGCACCTTTTTTCATCGCTGTCATGGCTGGGCTTTGCTGTAAAATTTCACGCGAAACATTCAATGGCAAATCATTGGTATCCATCACGCCACGTACAAAACGTAAATAACGTGGTAGCAGATCTTCATTCGCTTCCATAATGAATACACGGCGAACATAAAGTTTCACACCATGCTTGGATTCAGCTTGCCATAAATCGAATGGTGCACGTTTTGGCAGATACAATAACAGGGTATATTCATATTTGCCTTCCAGCTTTTGGTGCAAGCGTGCCAATGGATCTTCATAGTCATGAGCAATATGTTTATAAAAGTTATTATATTCTTCATCGGATAATTCGGACTTTGGACGTGTCCACAATGCTGATGCCTGGTTAACGGTTTCGACTTCTGCTGGTTTTTCTTCGCTCGCCTCTTCAGAAGGGTCTGCTGGCATGACTGTGCCCAACATGCGAATCGGAAAAGGGATGTGATCTGCATATTTATGAATGATGGAGGTTAAGCGGAAAGATTCTAGGAACTCATCGGCTTCTTCACGCAAATGCAATACAATTTCAGTACCACGCGCTTCTTTTTCAACGGTTTCAATATCGTACTGGCCATCACCTGTGGATTCCCAACGTACACCATGCTCTTTTTCAATCCCTGCCCTACGTGTTGTAACGGTTACTTTGTCGGCAACCAAAAAGGATGAATAGAATCCAACACCAAATTGACCGATCAAATGGGCATCTTTTTCCTGATCACCGGAAAGCTGTCCAAAAAATTCTTTCGTTCCAGAACGTGCAATAGTACCAATATTGGCAATCACCTCATCTCTGTTCATGCCTATACCATTATCACGAATGGTAATGGTTCGCGCATCTGTATTGGCTTCGATATAAACATGAAGATCGGAATCGCCTTCATACAAAGCATCATCCGTCGTGGCTTCAAAACGCAATTTATCGGCTGCATCGGAAGCATTGGAGATTAATTCACGTAAAAAAATTTCTTTATTGGAATAAAGCGAATGAATCATCAAGTCGAGAAGTTGTTTAACCTCGGTTTGAAATACATGGGTTTCTTTTGTATTGGACATAAATTATGTGGTTCCCTTGAGCTTTTTTTACGCTGATATTTACGCGTTAGCATGTTCTTGAGCCTATATAAGGAATGATTGTATCAAATTCAACCCCTGCCTGAATAATTCACAGTGCGGCCGGGCAAGGTCGTTTATTCTGGTGGGTGAAAATCCAGCTCCGGTAAGGATTAGCCATCCGCCGGGAAGTGAACCTTGGGTCGGCGGAAGTAATTCCAAAGATTGAGCACAAGGGAATCGAAGCAATAGGCCGTAAGCGTAAGCTGAAGTGATTGAGCCACGAAATATTCAAAATGGGA
>JAUZQT010000005.1 GCA_030950825.1 Mariprofundaceae bacterium
GTGCCTGCACCATTTTAGCAATATCAGTGCAGTATAATGTTGAGCGAGAATCGTAGGTATTGGTGGTAAAACCAATTTGGTTATTCACCACAATATGAATGGTTCCGCCAGTACGAAAACCAGACAACTCCCCTAGATTCAATGACTCTGCGACCACACCTTGCCCAGCAAATGCAGCATCACCATGAACGATAACACCCAATACTTGGCGACGCGCTTTATCTTTGCGCCTGCATTGGCGTGCGCGCACGCTGCCCAGCACAACGGGTGTAATAATTTCCAAATGCGAAGGATTAAAGCCTAGGGATAAATGCACAACGCCGCCAGGGGTTTCAATGTCGGATGAAAAACCCAAATGATATTTCACATCACCTGAACCCGTTTGTACTTCATCTTGTAGTTGTGTGCCCTCAAACTCTGCGAAAATGTCTGTCAATGATTTGCCCAAAATATTGGCAAGAACATTTAAACGGCCGCGATGTGCCATGCCGAGGATAATCTCTTTTACGCCCAACACACCACTTCTCTGTATCAAGTGATCCAGCATGGGAATCAGACTTTCGCCACCTTCCAGCGAGAAACGTTTTTGTCCCATATAGCGAGTATGCAAAAAATGTTCAAAAGCATCAGCATGCATGATATGTTGAAATGTATGCTTTTGTGTTTCAATATTTTTATGCTGTGTGCCTTGCATTGATTCCAGACGTTCAAATAGCCAGTGTTTTTTAGACGAGTCGGAAATGTGCATCAATTCAGGCCCAATGCTTCCTGCATAGGTACGCTTTAAACGCGCCAAAATATCACGCAGTGGTAAACCATCTTCGCTCGACATATCACCTGTTGGGAATGTGTGATCCAAATCAGCATCGGACAGCCCGTAATAGCTAAGCTCCAGTTCGGGTCTGGGGTGTGGAGGGTTTATTTTTAGAGGATCCAAGTTGGCTTGTGCATGGCCGTGTACCCGCCAAGCATGAATGAGATAAATCGCCCGTGAAGGGTATTCTACAGGAAACTTATCACAGGGTTCATGGTTGTTTGTATTTGGGCGTTTGTATGCACCTCCCAAACGTGCCGTTGAGCGCATTTTCGTTAAGCTGGATTGATGGCTAATGGGTCTTTTTCCAGATTGTTTTTGATTCCTTTCTTCAGAGGCCAGCTCAGCTTCGAACATGGCATGCCACTGAGTGGGTATTTGCTTGGGAGTATGCAACCACTTCTCATATAAGGCTTCCAACCAAGTGCCGCCAGCAGTTAAAAGCGTTGTTGAATCAGCTGTTAAGGCTTCTGAATACTCTTCAGTATTTTTATTCACAGACTCTCCCCAAAAACGACCTCTTTTGTTGATTGAGGAAGTATAATGTAACGTAGGTAAAATTTACACTCTGTCGTCAAATTCATATTATTATAACGACCTTGCAACCATAAAATTCTACCCGTATTTTATATGATACCAAAGTATTCCCAGATATTCATGCAGCGCTAGACATGAATCTGCAAAAGCATTCCCGCTTGGTAGATAACTGCGCACATCATAGTCTTGTTGCAATGTGATGTAATCGGTAGGTCCTGGGATGACTTCGAATCCCTGGGATTCAAAACACCATACAGCGCGAGGCATATGCCATGCTGATGTGATTAAAATAATGCGCTGGATATGCCGCTTGGATAATAACTCTTTTATGTAGACAGCATTTTGCCAAGTATTATTGGCATAAGACTCCGCAAATACCCTGCCTTCAGGAATTCCCAAGCGTATCAACCAGCGCCGCATGACATCGCCCTCAGCATCCTGTTCTTGTGAAAGTGGTGCGCCCCCCGTGGCGTAAATACTAAGCCCTGTTTGTTTTGCGATATGAGCTGCATACAGTGTACGCATCATGGCAGAGCCTCGTAACGTATCGGCATTCGCATATTCTGGAGCATTGCTATAGATGCCACCACCCAGTAAAACGATGGCGGTGTTTTTATCAAATGATTTTACTTGCAGCACAGGATAAGTAAATTCTAAGGGTTTACTGAGGGCATCCCGAACCAGTTCAGTGGATAAACCCCAAAACATCAGCAGGGTTAAAATAAGCAACGCACGTCCCCACCAACGTGACCAGAATATTATTCCCAGTAGAATTGATAAAATAAGGCCACCTGGTGGTAATAATAATTGAGACATAAGCTTGGATGTTAGTATCATGCGCACCTCCAGACGATCCGTGCACACTGTGGTTAAAATAATTTAATATCAAATGATTGCCCAAATAAAAGATAAGAGTAAGATGCCGATTCATCAAACCTAGACGGAGTGAGTATGTTACATTTCAGGCGTTTTTCTGACGCTTCTATTAGTGAAAAGATCCTTGATACCATGTTTTTAATTACCATCGGCATTGGCTATTTGGCAGCCATCGCAAACTTGTACTACACCCATCAGGGCAGGGATGGCGAAGAAGGGCTGTCCGTTCAAGATGTCACCTTAGCCTATTATGGTAGCCATAATCAGACGCGTTTGGGCGCAGCGATTAATGGCCCGATGGAACCCAATTTGCCCAATGCTGCAGCTAAAACGGCTATATTGGACTGGATTCAAAACGGCACAACGGAAGAAGAGTTTAAAGCCAAAGTAAAACCTATTTTACAAAACAATTGTGTTATGTGCCACTCTGCAGAAAGTGGCATGAGCATTCCCCACTTTGAATCCTATGAACAAGTACTGGAAGTAACAGGAACTGATACGGGCGCAACAATCCCTGCTTTGGTTCGCGTCTCACATATTCATTTGTTCGGCATTGCTTTTATTCTCTTTTTAATCGGACGTATTTTCATCTTATGTGAGCTACCAGTGATGTTCAAACGTGTTATTGTTGCAGCGCCATTTATTTTTCTACTGTTAGATATTAGTTCATGGTTTATCACCAAAATAATTCCTGATTTCGCCTATGTAGTGATTGGTGCTGGTGCCGTCGTTGGTATCACCTTTGGTATGCAATTGGTGATCAGTATTTATCAGATGTGGCTCTACAAACCTAAGGCATCGTAAAGAAATGTAATAAACACCCATATAATGTAAAATTTCCACATTGCGCAAAACACAAGCAAGGTCTTGAATAGACCCATCAAAGGAGAAGGAAATGAAAAATATAATATTGGCATCTATCACCATGGCAGTATTTGCGATAACATCGCAAACAGCCATGGCAAACAATGATATTAATGTAAAAAAAATATTCAGTAAAAAATGCAAAAAGTGCCATAGCCTTACAAAAAAGAAATTTGGCCCTGCATTTAAAGGCATGAATACCGATCCTGAAGTCCTTGTAAGCGCTATCACTGATGGACGAAAATCCATGCCGAAGTTTAATAAAAAACTTTCCAGTGATGAAATTGCTGCTATGGTGAGCTTTATTCAGTCGCAACAGATTGCAAACCCTTGCGCAAAATAGTTTCTGGGGAGGAATGATATGTTAAAGAAAATCCTAGTCACGGCGGCGCTTATCGCACTGCCTTTTGGCGCTGCACAAGCATCGAGTGGCGTACCAAATGGTAAAAATATTTATGCCAAAAACTGTGCAAGTTGCCATGGTATTGACGGCACGGTTAGTAAATTTGGTAAAGATTTGAAACCATTTCAAGCACGCAATCACCGTGCGATAGCTCAGGTGGTTAGTCGCAATGAAATGCGCCGTATTATCACTTATGGTGTACGCGGTACGGGCATGAGAGCTAAGAAATATGCGCTGGATCCGTTGGAAATTGAAGCGGTCATTGATTATATTCAAACATTCGATTACACGCCAAATCTTGCCAATGGTAAAAAACGTTTTGAGCAAGTTTGTATCAGTTGCCATGGTGTCGATGGACGTTCTCAGACTGGTTTGGGTGCGGCAAATCTTGTTTATTCAAAATTAGATTTGGAAGACATTGTACACACCATGCGCCATGGACGATCTGGCACATTGATGAAAGCCAATGAACATCAATTAAGCAATATGGACATCAATGATGTTGCCCATCATGTTTTATCATTGCGTTATAAAGCTGATTTGAAGCACGGTCAAAATATTTTCGCCAAGAGTTGTAAATCATGCCATGCCACACCGCGTGATATCAAGCTTATTGGTAATGCTGCGCAGAAACGCAGTATTTCAGACCTGACAGATCAGTTGCTTGATTTGCGTATTCGCCATGGTCGTCATGTAAAACGTGCTGGTAAGGGCATTAAAAACTTATCGCCAGATGATGTAAAGGATTTAATTGCCTTTATTCGTGAATAAAAACAGCGTTTAATACAATCTAACCTGAATTATTCAGGCTAAAAGGCTCCTGATTTTAAATGATCAGGAGCCTTCTTTATTTCAAGCGTACAAAGTTAAGCTATAAAACGTGATTAGAAATATCGTTGGTAAGTTTTTCACCAACGCGCAACATCAAGGGCTCACTTTCCGCTTCTACCATCACACGCAACTTAGGCTCGGTTCCCGACATACGCACACTCACGCGACCAGACTCACCCAGCGCCAATTCTGCATCATGTAATAAACCTTGAATAACTTTATCCGCCATCACGTCTTTGCGTTCAGGCAAAACAATATTCCACAATTTTTGCGGAAATAAGACCATGGAACTTGCCATATCCTGAATGGGTTTATTTTGTTCTGTCATCGCACAAAGCAGTTGCAAGGCACTCATCAAGCCATCGCCTGTGGTGTTGCTATCCAACATAATCACATGGCCTGACTGCTCACCACCAAGATTACAACCCTTCTCACGCATCATTTCAAGCACATAACGGTCACCCACCGCTGCACGATGCATATCAAGCCCTAAACCATTTAGGTAACGTTCCAAACCCATATTACTCATCAATGTTGTAACAACAGCACCACCACGAAGCTTGCCATGATTATTGGCATGCTCCGCTAAAATAGCAATCACGCGGTCACCATCCACAAGTTCGCCATTGGCATCACAGGCTATAAGGCGATCCGCATCACCATCCAAAGCCAAGCCTAGATCAGCGCCAACCTCAACGACCTTGGCACACATGTGTTCGGGATAAGTTGAGCCACAATCACGGTTAATATTATATCCATTTGGCTCCGCAAACATTCGCACAACATCACAACCTAATTCTTGTAATATCCGTGGTGCTACGTCATACGCTGCGCCATTGGCACAATCAACGACAACTTTCATGCCGTCAAGGCGCAAACCATGTGGCAGTGATGCTTTTAAAAATTCAATATAACGTCCACGCGCATCATCTACGCGCACAGCTTTGCCAATTTCAAGCGCTGGCGGCAATGCAGGCAGCGCATCCAAACAGCGCTCAATTTCAAGCTCTACCGCATCGGGCAGTTTAAAACCATCGGCAGCAAAAAATTTAATGCCATTATCACCAGCTGGGTTATGTGAAGCGGATAGCATAACACCAGCATCTGCGCGCAAGCTACGGGTTAAATAGGCTACTGCGGGCGTGGGAACAGGGCCAAGAAGTTGCACATTCATGCCTTGTGCGGTTAAGCCTGCACACAATGCAGACTCAATCATATATCCCGATAAACGGGTATCTTTACCAATAAGAATATGCGGTTTATGCGCTAGATGTTTGGTTAAAACATGCCCAGCTGCACGCCCCAAACGCAGTGCAAATTCTGCTGTCATAGGGGCTTTATTCACGGTGCCTCGGACACCATCGGTGCCAAAATATTTACGCATTATAATTGCTCTTTCCTTTGCTTGTTTTTATCATTTAGAGTGTTTTTTATATTGGGTTTTGTTATGTTTTTTAATAAAAAACCGCGAACCACAAAGTCTATCTTATTGTTCTCTAGGTGTATGGATTTTCCGACAAGGGTTGTAATAGTTGCTTTGATTTCAAAAGGCCCTTCTTTTAATGCCAATTTTAAAGGTGTGGTTTCAACGCTATCTAAAGGCTCTAACCAGACTTCAGGCCCTTGTAAGTGCGCTTGGAGTGGCTGCACCGAAAAAGTTTGAACATGCCAGCCTTTAGGTAAATTAAATTGTGGTTGAACTGTCACGGCACGTGTGATTATACGGTCTACCTGTAATTGCACGAAGTCAGGCTGAATGCTTTCAACGGTCAAGCCAGCAGGTAAGTGAATATCATTGGGTATGAGCGGGCGGTCGCTGACCCCTGGAGAGGATAAATCACGCGCATCAAGTGGTACAAAAACATCAGCGCTCTGCAACACTTTCAAACGTGCTTGTAAGCCTTTTACAGTTAGTCGAACCTGATTGGGTAAATTATTTACAATGACCATGTTTTCTGGAAGCCCTTGTACCTGTAGAGCGACATCCATACTTAGCGAACCTTCACCTTCGCCGTGTACCTGCATCCAAAGAATCACTGCGATCAGCATGGCCCACACATAGAGACTTAATGATTTAAGTATATTGAAAAACTTATGCATTGGGGAATCCCCATTGAAAGCTTGTGGACTTCAAACGTTTGTTTAATTCGTGGCGAAGCTGCTCAAAGCTCAGAGCTGCACTTAACTTACCTTCTTCCGCCAAATGAACTTCGCCACGTTCCTCCGATATAACCATCACCAAAGCATCACTTTCTTCACTAACTCCCACAGCAGCTCTATGGCGGGTTCCAAAACCTCCTTGTAGAGCATCGCTGTGTACAAGCGGCAATAAAACGCGCGCCGCAACAATATATGCACCTTCACGACGATAACGAACCACAACAGCACCATCATGCATCGGTGCTTTGGGGCAAAATAGGGTTTGAATCACATCAGAACGAAGTGCAATTTCCATCTTTACGCCCGATTCCATCAAATGTTTTAAACCTGTTTCTCGTTCAATAACAATCAGGCCACCCCACCCCTGCTTTACCAAGGTATGAGCCGACGCCACCATAACATCGACGATGCCTTCAATGGGTTGAGTCGAGGGGGCAAGTGGATTGACAGCCACACGCATTAAACCGCGCCGTATTTCATGTTGAAATAGAACCACGAAAATAATGATAAACACTGAGAAAAATTGAGAAAACAACCATTCAACAGTTAATAAACCAAAGCTGCGTGCCAATTCATAAATAACGAACAACACAGCCAAGCCAATAAGCATTTGTTCTGCACGCGTGCCACGCATCAAACGCAAGCCAAGATAAACAACGACAGCAACAACTAAAATATCAATTAAATCCAGCAGGCCCATTTGAGATGTGGAGATAAGTGAGCCTATTCCCCAACTGATATCAAGTTCTGACATATTTTAAACCACCATCACACACAGTGACGTTATTTTATTTTCGCACATCCAACAAGCCTGCCGCTATAGTACAAGCTTTCCATTGCGATGCGACATTATGCACACGCACACCATCGACACCTTGGAAAATACCAATACTGCCAAGCACAGCTGTTTCTAACTCTCGGTCGTGAACGGGTGCGTCCGTCAGTGCGCCGATCAGTGACTTTCGCGATACACCCAATAATATAGGAAGATTAAATTGTCTTTTCAATACATCTATATTGGCAATGAGTGTTAAGTTATCTTCAAGGCTTTTGCCAAAGCCAATGCCAGGATCAAGCACTATGGCAGACTCAGAAATGCCTGAGTTCAAACAATGCGCAACACGCACTTCAAAAAAAGATGAAATTTCACACAATACATCGTCATAGTGTGGTGCTCGCTGCATTGTTTCAGGGGTTCCCTGCATATGCATCAAACATACATCCACCCCAGCATGGTTGGTGGCATCGGCTGCAACTTCTAAGCTGCGGCTGTCAAATGACAAGGCACTCACATCATTGATCATGCAAGCACCTGCCAGAACAGCTTCTTGCATAACCGCAGCATGCCGTGTGTCAATAGAAACCTTGCATCCCTCTGCAACCAGTATTTCGATCACAGGGATAACCCGCCTCAGCTCTTCGGCTTGGTCAAGCAGTTTGGCTCCTGGTCGTGTCGATTCACCACCGACATCAATGATGGAAGCACCAGCCTCCCACATCGACAAAGCATGTTTCACAGCGGTATCTACATCAAAAAATTGGCCACCATCTGAAAATGAATCGGGCGTACAATTTAGTACGCCCATGATCCATGCAGGCTGCCCTGCTTGTCGTAGCCATGCGGATGGCTTCATGCTTTCATAGCTTGCATCAATACCTCAGTATCAATGGGTCTGTTCAGCCTTATCATCCGAAGGTTTAATATCGTCATCCAATGCAACAACTTCATCGCTGCTCGTACTGCTGGAATCAGCTTTTGCACTGCTTGCATCAGCATTATTGTTTTGGGTGCGTATGGGTTTTCCTGCCAAGACTTGAGTAATTTCATCGCCTGATAATGTTTCATACTCCAATGCTGCTTGAGCCAACTTATGAAGCTCATCAATGTTGTCCGTAAGGATTTTCTTTGCCCGTTCATAGGCATCATCCACGAAACGCCGAACCTCACTGTCAATAAGCCGAGAAGTTTCATCTGAGATGTTTTGATGTTGCGTAATTGAACGGCCAAGAAACACTTCTTGGTCATTTTCAGCATATAACAAAGGCCCTAACTTATCTGAAAGCCCCCACTTGGTGACCATGTTTTTTGCTAAATTACTGGCCATCTGAATATCACTGGAAGCGCCAGAAGTCACTTTATCATAACCAAAAATCAACTCTTCAGCTACGCGGCCACCCATGGCAATGGCAATGTTATCATGCATTTTTTCACGTGATTGTGAATATTCATCCCGCTCAGGCAGGCGCATCACCATGCCCAGTGCCTGCCCACGAGGGATAATGGTCATTTTATGAATGGGGTCCGATGCAGGGCAATGAATGGCAACCAGAGCATGACCACCTTCGTGGTATGCTGTTAGTTTTTTCTGATCCTCTGTCATGGCCATGGAGCGGCGTTCGGTGCCCATCATGACCTTATCTTTGGCTTCATCAAAATCAGCAGCGAACACTTTATCCCGATCAAAGCGGGCAGCATTAAGAGCCGCTTCATTCACAAGATTGGCAAGTTCTGCACCTGAAAATCCAGGCGTTCCTCGCGCAATAACTTTTACATTAACGTCCGATGAAAGTGGTACATTTTTCATATGCACTTTAAGAATTTGGGCGCGACCATCAAGATCGGCATTGCCTACTACCACTTGGCGATCAAAACGTCCCGGACGCAACAGCGCTGGATCCAATACATCAGGACGGTTCGTCGCAGCCACGATGATGACACTTTCATTGGCCTCAAACCCATCCATCTCGACCAACATCTGATTCAATGTCTGTTCGCGCTCATCATTGCCACCACCGACACCAGCACCACGATGGCGACCCATGGCATCAATTTCATCCACAAAAACAATACATGGCGCGTGTTTTTTCGCTTGTTGAAACATGTCGCGCACACGTGATGCGCCTACCCCTACAAACATTTCAACAAAATCTGATCCTGAAATGGAGAAAAATGGCACTTCTGCTTCGCCCGCAATAGCGCGCCCTAAAAGGGTTTTTCCTGTGCCAGGAGGGCCTACCAATAATATGCCCTTGGGTATTTTTCCACCCAGCCTTGTGAATTTTGAAGGCTCTCGCAGGAACTCAATAACTTCAGTCACTTCCAGCTTAGCTTCATCACAACCAGCAACATCCTCAAAGGTTACACGATTTGAGTTTTCCGTTAGTAGCTTGGCTTTGCTTTTTCCAAACCCCATTGCACCACCCTTACCGCCACCTTGCATTTGGCGCATAAAGAAAATCCATACGCCGATTAGTAGCAGCATTGGGAACCACGAAATAAGGATTGATAATAGAAAAGGCACCTCAGCAGGCGCTTTCGCATCGACTTCAACTTGGTTGTCCAGTAAAAGCTTCATCAGATTTGGATCATCAGGCGTGTGTAAAGAAAAGCTTTTCATTTCACCTGATAAATTACGAAACTGACCTGAAACTTGGTGCTCACTCATGGTTACTTTTTCAACCATACCCTGCTCAATATGATCAATAAATGCGGAATAAGTCATGACTTCTTGTTTACTGCTAGGTACCGTAAACATATTAAAGACACTCATCATAGTCAGGCCAATAACCACCCACAGTAATAAATTTTTACCCATACATAAACTCCAATTTTTACTATAATAGATATAACTATGGCTCATGCAAGGTGAAGCCAACATTAAACTTCTTAACAACGAACGCCGATATTAAGCGCGGGAGCTTGCCTTGCTCCACTCAAGATGCAAGTGCTCACTCAGATGCGATAAGCGGCATGATGACAAATCCAGCCCGCCGTGCCCGCCTCTTTTCTGCCAAAACTCAATCAATTCAATATGCCTTCGCCCAAAGACTCTGCCAGCACCCAGAACAGTGGGAGCCATGCGTTGCAAAACCTGAGCTCGTGCGGCTTGTGATAAGTTTTGCCAAGCATACCATGAAATAAAACATCCAGAGGTGGTTTTGTGTAGTTGAATGGTATCCGCCTCACGGTTGATTGTTGCAGATAACAAAACAGCTTGTTTTTGCCAGCGTAAAAATAAGTCGCTAGGGTCATAAGTATTGGCTGATATTTCAGGGAAAAGCCTCAGTCGAATACGATTACGCCATAAACTAAGATCATGATTGCTGGCATCCTCCAACCATTTGATCTTTGCAGCTTGCAAGGCTTGCTTCAGCGTCAGACGCGGAACATGTAAAAAAGGCCTATAAATACAAAGGCTTCCTCGTTCACTTTTTAATCCAATGCCACGGCACCCCATGATGCCAGAGCCTTGTAGCATACGCATGCAGACGGTTTCAGCTTGATCATCGGCATGGTGCCCCAAAGCCAGCACTGTGATATTTGTTGCTTCAGCCATCTCTTGAAAAGCTTGATAGCGCCCCTGACGCGCGCGCGCTTCACGATTGGATGCTGGAGCCTTTGCCAAGCGGCGTGAGGTAAAAGGGATACCCCAAGATTTGGCAAGTAGCGCCAATTGATTGGCTTCATGGTATGATGCATCATGCCATGCATGATCCACGTGCCAAGCATGAAGTTGAAAGCCCATATTGTGCAATGCCAGTAATAGAGCTGTTGAATCAATGCCGCCAGACCAGCCAATGGCCATACGATGAGGCAGCTGTGTTGCTAAACTTGATGTGCTTAACCAGCCTTTTGCTTGTGGTAAAAAGGGAGCACTGATCGTTTAGCACCCTGCCCAAGTGATTAATACTTCGGAACGAATTAATTGGGCCGCTTCTGTTTCTGGATCCAATAATTCATACAAATCCACAAGGCAGCCATTTAAATGAGGACGACCAACCTTAACAAATAATTGCATTTCAACGTCTTCATCGCGCGGGATGACAGCGACAAGCTCAAAGGTTTCACTTGCTAGCCGGTACGTTGAAAAAATAGAGGATGCTTGATTTCTATCCAAGTAGAACTTCTTTATGCGCGCTTTGGCGCGCATGCTTGCCCAATATTCGGCAACCACCGCTTCGCTTAGTGCAAAGCCTTGATTGTGCAACACATTGATTCTTTGACCTGTCCCTGAATCGATAGCTTCAACGCGGACACCCCCCAATGGCTTACGGCCAGCCTTATGATCTCTCCATGAAATAATTTGCCCGATGCCTGCGTTATGTGAAATAGCGGCATCGGCTTGGGTTACAGCAAGGCTGCTTGCTAAACGGAACTTTCCCAATGTTTTGTGTTGGTAGTCGACGACTGTCCACTCACCCATCATGGTCATGCACATTGAGGCAGTTGGCATATGGCCTAAATCTTTATCTTTCATGGCATCAATATAGAATTCACGGAGTAACTCTTGGATGTCCACGCCCAGCATTAACAATGCTTTGCTAGTTCCGCGAAGCTGGCAACCTGTTGCCAATAAAGCATCCAAAAACACATGCTCTTTTTTATCGATTTTTGACAGTAGTTTTGGTAAAAAAACGGTTTGAAGAAATTTTGTATAATCGGTATCCGTGGCATACATACTTGCTAGATAATCTGCCCACTCAACCCGTAAGCAGGCTTGATTGGAAGATAAAGAGACACCACTGTGGAGTGATTCTTCCGCATCTTGGAAGTATACCAATTCACCAGCTTGCCACGCCGTTGTTAAGATTTTTTCTACTTCGCTACCGCGCGCCTTTCCTCCCAGTGCTTGGCGGCGATCCATCCATACCAGCTCAGCCAAACGGCGCGTCCGCTCAACTTTCACATCTTCTTCAAAAACGCGAAAAGCATTCAATACGCGATCATCTTTTAACCATGGTGCCGCTGTTGCAGAAGCTTTGGTATTGTTTGGGTCGCGTTTGGCTAAAATCCAGCTGACCAATGGATAATTTGTGTGTGATTCCAGCAGTTTCACTGCCGTGTCAGGTAACAACTCGGGCTTGGCCAAGAACTGATCCAGCTTTTTAGCATTCAGTACCCACTGCATCCAAATGCCTTGACCTGTTTTTTCAGCCAGCTCCCATAATGCCAAGCGCGTCCAACTGCGCCGCAACATGTGTTCACCCATGCGATCTTGTGCCAATAGAGCCAGAATGCCTGCTTCATGTTTGCTTGCAACCTTGGCACGTAATGCTCGTAAACGTGGGACAATATCAGGCTCTAAACCGTACGCCATAATAACAAAACGATCATCACCCAACATGGCATCTTCGGGTTGCCGGTATAAAAAAGCAATCGGTGTTGCTGGAATCATCATTGCCTCATAAGTAGCAATCCGCGTGACTTCAACACTCCCTTCAACATGTTTTTTGAGAAAATTGCGCAGCGCCCATTCATACAAGCCGCCAGCCACACATACCAACACATGGTCTGTGTGTGCTTCATGCTCATTGGGTAGCTGGGCGATAGCCTGTCGAATAAGCTTTAAAATTAAAATATTTACACTGGCCACCCACGGCGCATTATCCACTTGATCCTGTTTCCAAGATTGTGCCCACATATCTTGCCACATTGCTAGTAGCGCCAAGCCACCATGTTCATCAGCACACCAGTGATGTAATAACATTTGAGGTAAATGTGGGTAACGTTTGCGTAAATGCAGTACCATCTCTCTGGCAAGCGGCGTCATGAGTGGTAATTGATGCGCTGAAATTTTTTCGCCATCAATCATGTAGCGTATTGAATAATCTTGTAGGCGTTTCATGGCAGTATAAATAGTTTGTGTCATTTTCGTTTTAACGACATACGGAATGTATTCTTTACCATCCTCGGCACTAAAGCGTACTGGTAAGCGACGCACATCCACACGGCAGCGTCTTGCAACGACTTCCCCTCGGTTAAAGATAGGGCGATACCAGCTCCATCGAAAGTCAAAATATCCCGGGGATAACATGCATAACCTCCTGTTTTTTTAACATGAAACAAATGAGTAGATGAAGCTTTTTCAGCCTTCTAGCCCGCATTATTCACAAATATTCCTGCTTGTCTGCGTGCGACCACGCACAGGCAGACGCAATCATTGCGTCGATTTATGAATAGTATTGGCTAGAATTGCCAGCTATAAGATAAAACCTTAGCCTTTTGCCTTCACAATTGATGTAGAAATGAATAAAAAAATTCAGAGGACAACGTTAATCACAATGGTTGCGCCATACCAGAAAAAAATAAAGTGTTTTCTTTATAGCCTAGGTTTCATCTTATTAAATTTTAGCCTTTCTCATACGGTAAAAGCTGCAGAGATTATAACGACGCTGCCACCGTTGGCTGGGCTTGTGCATTGGTTGGAACCAGATGCAGACGTTATTTGCCTGTTGCCTGCCAATGCAGACCCACACCATTTCCAGCTTTCCCCACGGCAAATTGAAATACTGCAACAGCGTGGGCTTCTGATTCGCTCATCACGAGATGATGGGCACTGGCCAAGCTTGCAACATACGAGACAAGAGCTTGACCTATGGGCAATAGAGAGTAAAAAAGACAATTTAAAGATTGCCAACCATGCATGGTTAAACCCCAAGGCTGTTCAGATTGTATTACCGAAACTGGCTGAAAAATTAAAATCAATATACCCGAAGCACCAAGCAGCAATTGAGCAGCGGTTGATACTGGCTTTAGAGGAAAGTGAAAAAGTCTGGCAAAACTGGCAGCAAGTCAGCCGTGTTGAGGCACTCAATAAAAGCGGTGTTATTATGCAACACCCATCTTGGACAAATCTTTTCCAAGCCTTAAGCATTCCCATTCTAAGCAGTCTTGAATCTGAACAACATGGCCATGAGCATGGACCTAGGAAGTTGGAAAAAGCCCTACAATTGTTACAGCAGCGACCTAGCATTCGATTGATTGCCGATAGCAATCACAGCAACCGCGCTTTGCAATGGTTACAGCGTCATCACTCTGATAGCAAAATAAGCATGCTGGATGCGCTTGGTTCGTGTGATGAATCATGGGTTAAGCTTATGCAACGAAACCTAGAAGCCCTGCAACGATGAGTCATCCCGTCATTAGCTTATCTCATATTAGTTTTGGGCCTCCTAGTATGCCAATATTGGATGATATCTCACTTGAGCTGAATGCGGGGCATTTTATGGGCATTGTCGGACCCAATGGAGCTGGTAAAAGCACGATTCTTTCGATGGTTATTGGTCGTATCCAGCCTAGGCAGGGGCATGTTGATTTATTTGGAGAATGTCTGAAACGCTTTAATCGCTATCGTTTACTAAAAGATATTGGCTACCTGCATCAATTGCATGATTATACGCCCAATTTACCACTCAAAGTATATGATATTGTTGCGATGGGTTTGCGTGATTATGCCAGCCCTTTGTGGCAATGGTTTAGCGCGTCATCGCATCAACAGGGTGACATCATTCAAGCCTTGAAATATGTTGAAATGGATCATTTGATAAACTGTGATTTTAGATATTTATCTGGGGGTCAACAGCAACGTGTTCGCTTGGCCAGAGCCTTGGTTCGCAAACCTAAGCTGCTGCTACTGGATGAGCCTGCTGCTGCCCTAGATAATAAGCAGCAGCAGAAATTGTACACATTGTTACGCCAGCTCTGTGATAGCCAAGGTGTTGCCATCATGATGGTGGAGCATGATATTGCTGCCATCACAGGCCATGTTGATTCAGTCGCCTGCTTGAATCGAAATATTCATCACCATGCGATGAAGGGTGAGCAAATTCCTGAAGACGTATGGCATCAAATGTATGGCCAGCATATGCATGTGATTGCGCATGATACCAGTTGTATTGGCTGCCATCATGATTGAGCTTCTTCAACAGTTCTTTAACAGCCCTGTGATGCAAGATGCCTTACCTCCAGCATTGTTGATTGCTGTTGTTGCTTCAACCATTTCTGTCATGGTGCTGGCACACCGCTTGTCATTTTTAACCGTTGGTGTGTCCCATGCTTCCTTGGCAGGCTTGGGCTTGGCTATTGCTTTTTCATTGCCTTTGCTGCCGACAGCAACGGTTTTTTGTGTTGGTATTGCACTTCTTTTGGCAGCACTTCCCAAGCAGCGAGGCATTACTGAAGATACGGGCACAGGGCTATTATTTGCTGGCAGTATGGCCTTAGGCATTGTGCTTATTTCACAGGTCAGTCGCAATGAAGTGGATTTATTCGGGCTTTTATTTGGTAATATTCTTACTGTTTCCAGTGATGAATGGCGCTGGCTATTACTCATTGCTGGCGTGATTCTTGTGGCATTTATGGTGATGGCAAGAGCGTGGTGGAGCATTGCCTTTGATGCGACCACCGCTGCCGCAAGTGGCTTGCCCGTATCACTTTTGCGCCTATTATTATACGGCACAGTCGGTTTGTCTGTGGTGATGTGCGTTAAACTTGCAGGGATTGTA
>JAUZQT010000050.1 GCA_030950825.1 Mariprofundaceae bacterium
TATTCTGGTACAGGCATATCCAAAAATGATATTCTCTCTGGTCGCGTGACTAAAGGAACGACTTTAGATTACACAGCAAAAGCATGTAATAATGTAGGTTGTAGCTCAAGCTTGCAGGATTTTGCGACGTATTGATTTTATAGCGACTAAATTACGGTGACAGTTCACTAAATACACTAATTATTCTGAATTTGGTAGCTGCCGTGATTGAGAGGCATGGTCAAGCTTTCCTATTTGCTTATTTTGTCAGTCACGCTACTGTTCTGGCATGGCAATAATAGATACCCCCGTTATAAGCCGCATAAATATGATAATAGAAAAGTCTGACCTGGTTCCTCGAAAATTCATCTAAATAGTATTTCATATTCATTACAACATATTGATATTAATTAGTGTTTTGTTGTTTTAGCTTTTAGGCTAAGATCTAGCTACAGCCTATTATATGCTACCCTGATAGATGGTTTGCCAGACTGGCAAGCTGTTCATAAATAGGGAAGATGATTGCCGAACCAATGCTTAGATCAATCATCGCACTGCCAGCAAGAAGTGTGATAAGCCAGAGGTGATGTGTGGTCGTGAGTATTTGAGCATACTGTTTGAGTAAAGGATAGCGATGTCTTTGTGCAATCAACCATTCACCACAGACAAGCCCTGGCAGTGGTAAAAGGTGAATGCCGAGCATGCAAAGGTTGAAAAACATAAAAACCTTTGCCCACCAGTGATGCAGGGGTGGAAGACCAACAGGCACTTGTTGGGATAGGGTGAATATATAAAGAATAAAACCGATGAAGGTTAATAAAAGGTGTGCCGAAAAACGAATGCATGCAGCCTTTAAGCCTGCTTGTAAAGCTTGAGGAAGTGCAAAAATTGTACCGCGTGTGAGGAAAATTGAAGCAAAAAAAGGCCACCAAGTTCCCCGCCATGCAATGGCAAAAAAAGGGTGGGGAATGGTTTGGTGTGTATATTTTTTTTCGATCATGCATACGAGGGTTAATGAGATCAGTACTGGCAATACATAGAGCGTTATTTGCCGTATTACAATGTTGAGCCATGCATCCATTATGCTTTTATTTTCACGCTTATGACACAGGGGACGTGGTTTCTGCACGGATATGCAATAAAATTTCAGGGCGGCTTAAGCTACGTTGCAGGTTAACATAAATATCACCGTTATGAATGGTCACGCCTGTTATTTCCGCATCATCATGGCTGGCTATTTTGCGCAATTCTTTGCCATCCCATGCCCATAAATAGGATGGTTTATCATCATCGGTGACCCATAGCCAGCCGCGTTGCTCATCCCACGCTAGGTTATCTGGATGAATCAAATCATCGTGTTGTAACCACGTTTGAACGCTCGGTTTTTGTTGACTATCATCCAATACCAATATGCGACCTGTACCTGTTTCTGCTAATAAAACACGACCGTCTGGTAGTGTTTCCATATCTTCAATACGATCAAAATACTGCGCGTGCAGCTTTTCAGCATCAATGCGGGCATTGTTGGGCTCGCGAATAGCAATCCAGCCATCGTTTTTATGTAAAACGTACAGCTTTCGAGAACGCATGTCATAGCGATAAATACAGCCCTCTTTCCATTCATCGGCCATATAAGCGAATCGCCCATCTCGAGAAAATGCCAGTCCCTCATGTGAGAATCGGCCTGCACGCAGCAGTGGTGCAATGGCAGGTGTTGAGCTCTGTAAGCGTTGACGATCTACTCTTTGCTCGTCAAATAATTTATCTGGCTCGGTGATACGCCAAAAAAGTCCATCAGGAACTTCTTCGCCAATCCACAGGCTACCATCGGGGGATAGCTTGAGGGCATCCGCACGAGCCAAGCCAAACAACAGTGTATGTTGGTGGTTTGTTTCTAAATTGATGACAATTAAACTGGGAGAAAGTGGGCCGCCATCCGTCTCGCAGCTAATGTATAGCCTTTTTCCATCGGCAGAGAAAACCATCATATCAGGGTGATGGTCACGCCATGCTGCCAGTGAGCGAGCACTCCAACCAGGTTCAAGTTGAATGCCCGTAGGGTTAAGGCTACAGCCAGCAAGCAGTAGCATGGTTAAAATGATCAGATAGCGAAACATGGCAGTAATGTGACGTTAAAAAGCGACATCAGCAAGCTTTTCACAGTTGTCCGAGACTCTAACCTAGATCCTGCAAGTGTTTGCATATACATAGCACAAGCTTTTGATTCACTTGGACTATTGAAAAAACGCTCATTACCAATAAGGTGACTACGTGTTTTTTTCAATACGCCATGTAAACCAATATCTTACACTCTGCACGCACAACCACTTGCAGGATCTAGGTCTAATGTAAATTTAGCAGATGATGCCTCCACAAATGGTTGGCTGCGAATAGTTAATGGCTGCATGAAGGTACTCGCTCAACGGGTTGCTAGCCAATATCAAAATATAATTTATGCTTGCGCTTATGTCTTTCATGAATTACCTCTCTCGCTTCTATATATTACCAATATTTGTTTTATTGATGGGTGTGTTCTTAAGCTGGCTGCTTTTTAAACATGAGTATGCGCAAGAAAATGCTCAGTTCCAAAGTGAATATGAGTTTCGTGCACAAGGCCACACATCATCATTTCAGTTGGGTCTTAAGAATATAGGCGATAAAATTTCAGGGCTAACAACTATTTTAGCACATGAACTAAATGCAGGTGAATCGAATATAACCGATACAGCCAAAAGATTTCATGCATTCATACAAACATTTTTAATCGGTAATGGTGCTATTCGTGATATTATGTGGTACAAGTCAAGCAATGATTTGGTGGATACAGAAGGCTTTCCTTGGGTGACAGTGCTGCATACTAAGTCGGTATGGACTGAGCATCGCATGAATAGTGTTCCAATGATTAACAAACGGTTGCATGACATTGCCGCAAGGAAAACGCAGGGACTGATCATTATGCAGCAACCAGACGGTCATCTTTGGTTGTATGAAATTATGCCAGTGGCGCAGCCAGAAGGCTCGTTAAGCTGGCTTATCGTATCTTGGGATATTGGAGAAGCCGTTAAATATATACTGGCTGGAATGCCTGTGAGTGGGCAAGATATTCTTTTTGAATTTGGACAAGCTATCAGCATGATCCTTAATGAGGCCTCTGGAAACGGAATACAAGCGAACCTTGTGGATGCCAAATATGCTCATACTTCTCGCAGCCGTTTGAATCATACGTTTAATAGGAATAAGAGGTTTCATAAGGATAAGCGCTCTTTTCAATGGTCAGATGATGTCAGGATTTTAGAGCGCATGTGGCATATTCGTTATGATAGTGCACCAAGTTTTTTGATAACCCACCCTGTAAAAAATGCTTGGAATGTTTTCTATGGCGGCCTAGCGATGAGTGCTTTATTGGCTTTTTTAGCATTTTTGCTTTCTCGACGTACGTATTTGATACAAACATTGGTGCAATTAAGAACACGGGAGCTAAGTCAGGCGAAATATCGTATTCAATTGTTGTTGGATTCAATTGCGGAAGGTATCTTTGATATGGATATGCAGGGGCATTGTACGTTTATCAATCAACGTGCCCTAGATATGCTTGGTTTTGAACGCGCAGACCAATTGATAGGTAAGGATCTTCATGCACTTATTCACCATAGCTATCCAGCGTGACATGTCATGCCAAGAGAAGACTGCCATATTGCAGCAGTGCTGCTTAGTGGTAAAGCAATAGCTGTTGATGATGAGGTGTTTTGGCGGGCTGATGGCTCTTCATTTGAAGTGGCTTATCATGCGACACCAGTACGTGATAGTGCACAGCGATTGATGGGTATTGTGGTAACATTTTTGGATATTTCTGCGCAACACCTAGCTGATCGGCAGTATGAGGAAATGCGTAAGCAAGTGGAACATCGTCAACGCTTAGAATCACTGGGCGTGCTTGCAGGTGGTATTGCCCATGATTTTAATAACTTATTAACCAGTATTATTGGTAACACTGATTTGGCATTGTATTATTTGGATAAGGAGTCACCAGCCGTTAATCACCTGCAAAGAGTTGATAAAGCCAGCCAACATGCTGCTGATTTGTGCCAGCAAATGTTGGCATATTCAGGGCAAGGACAATTTGTCATGGCGCCTCTAAATCTATCTGAGTTGGTTCAGGATATAGGCAAACTTTTGGATGTTTCGATGAGTAAACTTGTGTCTATAGATTATCATTTGGCCAGCCATATGTCTTTGATGCATGCTGACCCATCACAAATTCAACAAGTGGTGTTGAATCTTTTGACCAATGCCAACGAAGCAATGGGCGATCAGCAAGGTAGGATTATTGCGAGCACGGGTGTGATGAATACTTCCCCCGATTTTTTGGATAAATGTTATTTAAAACCCGATGAGGAAGCAGAGGTATACGTCTTTTTTGAGGTCGATGATAATGCATGCGGCATGGATGAAGATACCATTGAACGGATGTTCGAACCTTTCTTTACGACCAAATTTACAGGTCGCGGCCTAGGCATGAGTGCGGTACTAGGCATTGTTCGATCCCATCATGGTGCGATGCGCATTGATAGTGTGGTGGGGGAAGGTACGCGTATGCGTGTGTTGTTTCCTGCATTGAAAGAAGAGCAATTTACGGCAGTTTTGCCGCAGCCAGAAAACATTGAGCGTGGGCGTTCGTACTCATCAGACAATGCAGGTTTGATTCTTGTTGTCGATGATGAAGAGTCGTTGCGTGATATTGCAGGTATGATGCTGGAAGAGATGGGCTATCATGTACTATTTGCTGAAAATGGAATGCAGGCCTTGGAAGTATTTGCTGAGCATACAGATGGTATTGATATGGTTCTCTTAGATTTAACCATGCCCAAAATGGGTGGCGAGGCATGCTTGAAGCGCTTGAAGCATATGCGCCCTGATGTACGTGTGTTGTTGACCTCAGGTTATAGCAATAGAGTAAAAAACACTCAGTATGAGCATTTTTTACCAAAGCCTTATTCTAGATCGGAATTGGCAGAAAAGTTGACAGAATTGATGGCGGATTAATTATTCGCGAACCAGCGCCTCAATCGCCTCTTTGCTAAGGAACGGGAATTAAATAACTTGCGCAATTCATGCTTGTCTTTTTGCGCCTTCATGCTGAACAAAAACACTGCGCTTCAAATGCACATGTTATTTAATTCCCGTTCCTAAGTGCTTGGGGAAGGCGCGCGCCAAGTTGCGCCACAACGTTTGCTGCGGCATGCGATCCCAAATGCCCTGCTTGTTGCCAGCTTAGGCCATTGGTGATGCCGTACAGTACGCCAGCGGCATACATATCACCTGCACCGGTGGTATCTACGGCTTCTACTTCAACACCTTCAATCGGAAATGCTTCACCACCATGCATGATAATAGAACCTTTTTTACCCAGTGTGAGAGCGACATTTTTACAATGTTGGTGAATGGCATGGGCGGCATCAATGGGATCTGTTTTTCCCGTTAATGCAGCGGCTTCATCTTCATTGCAAAACAATAAATCGACCGATCCTTCAATAGGGCTTGAAAATCATCGCGGCAAATATCAATGAGGAAAGGGTCTGAAATAGTCAGGGCAACCTTGACATCTTGCTGCTTGGCCAATTCGATGGCTTTTAATGCAGCATTCTTGGTGGACTTACCAGCGAATAAATAGCCCTCAATATACACATATTTGGCCTTGCCAATGGACTCAGCGCAAATATCTGATTCGGATAGGGTTGCCGATACACCCAAATGCGTCAGCATGCTGCGCTGGGCATCAGGTGTGATAAGAACCACACATGTGCCTGTATCACCATTGCTTGAACCAACGTGGCTATCAATGCCCAATGCTTTGAATTCATCTAGGTATTGTTGGCCAAATGCATCAGTCCCAGTCTTGCTGGCATAGGCAGTAGTGCCACCCATATCGGCAATACCTACAATGGTATTGGCAGCTGAACCACCTGAGCAGTGGTGAACATGATGCTCGGATAAGGAATCCAACAGTGTTTTCTGACGCTCAGGTTCTGTCAGTGTCATAATACCTTTTTCGATGCCATTTTCTGCAAGGAAATCATCACTACACTGCACTTGTAAATCCATAATAGCGTTGCCCACGCCATAAACATCATAACTCATTGAATGCTCCATTTTTCTAATTTTAATCAATCAAAATAAACAATCAATGGGGTCAGACTCGATTGATAGGCGATTCTCCAGCAATTGTCATATTTCCAATGGCAATACTGGGTACAGCGATTGCACCAAACCATGTTAAATCATTGCCAATATGGGAAATATTGGCAAACATATCTTTCAAATTTCCCGCAATCGTGAAGGCTTGTACAGGGCGCGATAACTTTCCGTTCTCAATCAAGAATCCAGAAGCTCCGCGCGAGTAATCTCCAGTCACCCCATTAATGCCAAAGCCCATCAATTCTGTAATCAATATGCCATTCGAAATATCATGTAGTATGGCATCCAAATCTTCTGTGCCTGGCTGTAGAATAAGGTTGGATGTACCAATGCCTGTATCACCCGTTAACCCTCGTCTGGCATGGCCTGTTGGTGTGGTGCCTAAGCGTTTGGCAGCATAACGGTCGGTTAAAAAGCCTGTCAGCTTACCTGCTTCAATGATATTGCGCGCTTGGCAGCGTGTGCCTTCACCATCAAACAAACGGTTGCCCATACCCTTTGCATGATCAGGTTCATCACTGATATGGATAAAATCAGGGAATATTTTTTCATTGACGGCATTATTTAGAAATGACCGTTTTTGCAATACGCTGCGCCCATTGATCGCTGATACGAGGTGGCTGAGTATTGAGCTTGCAATGCGCGGCTCAAAAATAACGGTGGTATTGCGGCTATGAAGCCCCGATGCGCCCAATAGTCGCAAGGCTCGTTCAGCAGCTTCTTGGCCAATTTCGGAGGCTGGGCTTAGTTGCTTGGCTTGTCTGGCTTGTGTGTAGGCATAATCACGCTGCATGGATTCGCCTTCACCAGAAATGACCGAAATAGAAAGAGAGCTTGATGCGCGCTCATAAGATGCGATAAAACCATCCGATGCCGCATAAGCAATGGATGTTTCACCAAAACTGGCACTGGCACCCTCACTGTTGGATATTTTATCTGAATAGGCAAGCGCAGCGGCTTCGCATGAAAGTGCGGCATTTTTTGCCTGCTCGGTATTCCAGCCATGGTTTTGATGGGGGTATTTTTTCTGCCATGCGTCTAGCTCGAATGCGCTGGGATGCTCGGCACCTTCAGGTGGCATCGCATCAGGATCAGGCTCGGAAATTTTCGCCATTGTTAAAACTTGTTCGGCGAGTTTTTTTAAACCAGCTTCAGAGACATCGGATGTGCTTGCTGATGCAAAAGCTAGCCCTTTGTTTGTTTCAACAAAGGCACGCAGACCAACGCCGCGTGAATTTTCCCGCTCAATGGATTCAAGCGTTCCATGACGTATATCAACCGATTCGCCCGTATCAATCACTGAAAGAGCATCGGCATGCATTGCGCCTGCTTTTTTTGCCAGATCCAGCAGTTGTTTGGCAATGTCGCTCATACTTTTGGATGCTTTTGGGGAATGATTCATGGTATTACTCACGCTTTTGTACCTCCAATGGTCAATTCATCCACACGAATAGTCGGCAGGCCTACCCCTACAGGCACTGATTGCCCACCTTTACCACAGGTTCCTACACCAGGGTCAAGCGCCAAATCATTACCAATCATGGAAACTTTTTGCAGCACTTCATGGCCCATGCCTGTTAAAGTCACCCCTTTCACAGGATATTGAATTTTACCATGCTTCACATAATAGGCTTCAGATGTGGTAAAGACGAATTTTCCAGAGGTAATATCCACTTGTCCACCACCGAAATTTACGGCATAAATACCTTCATCCAATGATGCTAAAATATCGTCGGGTTTATCTTGCCCAGCCAACATAAAGGTGTTGGTCATGCGCGGTTGCACAACATCGGCATACGATTCACGGCGACCATTTCCCGTTGGTGCAAGCCCCATCAAACGGGCATTTTGTTTGTCTTGCATGTAGGCCGTGAGTATACCATCTTCAATCAGTATATTGCGTTGGCTTATGGTGCCTTCATCATCAAAGTGAAGAGAACCACGGCGATCAGGGATCGTTCCATCATCAATGACGGTTACGCCTTTGGCGGCCACGCGTTGACCAAGTTTTCCAGAAAATACAGATGTTCCTTTGCGATTAAAATCACCTTCCAAGCCATGGCCAATAGCCTCATGCAATAAAATTCCAGGCCAGCCAGAACCAAGGACAACGGGCATTGTGCCAGCTGGGGCAGCCTTTGCATCTAGGTTTAGTATGGCAATACGAACCGCTTCACGTGTTAAGCTCTCCGCTTCGTTGGTATCAATCAGGCGGGTAAGGTCAAAGCGGCCTCCGCCACCTGCGCCACCTGTTTCACGCTTGCCATTTTCTTCCACGACTACCGAGACATTCAAGCGAATAAGCGGGCGGCTATCGGATAGGTGGGCGCCATCCATACGAATAATATGAATCTGGGAAAATGATGCCGAGACACTGGCAAACACTTGTTGTACACGGCTATCCATGCTGCGAGCCAAGCTATCAATATGTTCAAGTAAAGATTTGCGTTGCATCATGTCCATACGTTGCATGGGATTTTCAGTCGCATACAACTGATAGCTCTGTTTTAATGGTTGGATGGCCAGGGGTTGGCGATGCTGCCCATGGTTTGCAATGGAGCGGGCAGCCTTGGCAGCATCCATCAAGGCAGCAGTTTCAAAGCAATCAGTATAGGCATGGCCTGATACTTCGCCTTTGATCACGCGTGCGCCAATGCCTTGGGCAGTGCTGGCAGAGACGTGCTTTACCCGCCCTTCTTCCAAGGATAATGATTCGGAAATGCTGTGCTGCAAGTATAAATCGGCATCGTCGGCATCTGCGGGAATCATCGCATTTAGCATTTGTGTCAGTGTTTCAGGGGCAATGGGTAGTATGGATATGCTCATGGGGGTGCATCTTGAAGTGCATGTTTGGCGGGTCAAGCTTTGTATCTGTGGGGAAGAGCAATGGCTTATTTTTTTTCACTGTCTAAGGGATATGATTTATCAGCAGAAATGCCACTTGATATGGGCTTGTCATCTCCCTCAGCCATGCTTTCGAACGTAATATCATCCAACATATCAAAGTCAGAAAATGTAAGGTTTAAACTTTCAATATCAATGCCACCCACCTCAGTGGGGGCACTGGTTTGTTCAATCTTTTCAAACTCAACAGCCATTATCTCTGAAGATTGAAGGGCTTCACCCATGACTTCAAATTCCATGCTGCCCATCGCATTATATTCCGATGCTTTATCGATTGCCTTAAATTCCATATTACCCATCGCACTCGATTCCGATGTTTTATCGATTGCTTCAAATTCAACATCAAGCATCTCTGAAGATTGAAGGGCTTCACCCATGACTTCAAATTCCATGCTGCCCATCGCATTAGATTCCGATGCTTTATCGATTGCTTCAAATTCAATATCAAGCATCTCTGAAGATAGAAGTGCTTCATCACCCATGACCTCAAGTTTAACACTGTCTATAGCATTAGATTTAGGTGTTCTATTGCTTGTTTCCTGCTTGCCTTCTGCTGAAGAGTCGAGTGGCTTATCCATCACTTTAAATTCAATATCATCCAACGCCATCGGATCAAAGGTCTTATCGCTCTCTTTAATGTGAGGCAAGTGATTTGATGAGACTTTTTCAACAGGTGGTCGATGTTTTATATCTTGGGGTAAAAGAGCTTTATCTGCGTTAAGCTTACCAGTATCCTGCTTTACGACTTTGGATACTTGGGTCATTTGTAGAAATTTCAGTGCATCCCGTTCAGCAGGCGCAAGCGTTTCATTGGCTTCTATTAATTCATCATCGCTTGATTCTGCTCCATCATCTTGCAGGTCAAACTCCAGATCGTGCAAACTTAATGGGTCGGCCACCTCATTTGAATGTGTTTGCGCAATATAAGATTCCTGCATGGCAGCATCCAACATCTCAGTGCCTTGTGTATCACTATTTTTTATATCAACATTTTGCAGCGGTGTATTTTGTAGCTGTGTATTTGGAAAAGGGGTAAACTCTGGAAGGTTTGTTGTATCGGCATCTTTTTCTTCTTCCGATTGACGCACGAAGTCGGGGATTTCCATAATCTGAGTAATTTCCATCTTTAATTGCTCTAAACTTTTTTCTTCATCGGACGACAAATCCATTTCAAGCATATCATCATTGATTGGCTCACTTACCTTATGTGGCTTGTGCCCTTCTTTGGCGCTGTGAAAAAGGTCGCCGCTTCCTTCAATAACACCTGATTCATTAAGGGCATGCCACAAACTGATTGGCAAGCGATCGCACAATAAATTCCACTTTGTTTCACTTAGAAAATCGCGTTTCTGACCAATAAACGCATCACGCTCACCTTCGCGACCTGTTTCATGATATAAACGTGCCTGCAAAGCACAAATTACAAAGTGATCGCTATCTGTTTGGCTTAACTGCTCAAAAATACTCTCGGCAGCTTGGTAATTCTGATTGTCCAAGTGATTTTCAATATCATAAATTTTATTTTCCAATAAATTTGTTGTTCGATCTTTTTTTCGTTTAGGCTGTACATCAACAATCTTTTTATTAGAGAACAAGCCCTTGGCTTCTAGCGCTTTATTGATGGTTCCTCTGTAACGGCGATATAAATAAATACCGATAACAATAACATTGATAAAACACAGAAGTAAAAAGAACCACATCCAATAATGGATACCTATTTCTTGCTGAAGGGGTTGCTTGCGAACCAACGGCTGTTGTATTTTTAATGTCGCAATTTCTTCACCCATTTTACTAAGGTCATGGCGAATGGCGCGTAAATTTTGATCCATGGATTGCATCTGAGCATGATCTGCCATGCTTTGTTTGTATAGTTGATCCAACCTTTTTTCCAGCAATAAGGCATGTTTGCTCGGCGTGCTGTGATTTTCTTTCACCACGGGATTCCCTGCTTTATCCCCCAATGATACTCGCCCTACATAATGTGCTGGATGATCCGTTTTTTCTATTACCTTTGATGCTGGGAGTTTTTCTTTAACGGTTACTTTTTTGACAGCTTTTTGTGGTTTTGGCTGACGCTTTTCGTATATGGTCGGCGGCTGTTTTAGTAATGCCTTTAATGCAGGCTCACGCGGCACTTCCAGCCATACGCCAGCCTTTAATTTGTTCATATCATGCTGTATAAAGGCATCGGGGTTAAGACGGTACAAAGCCAAAGCAATATCTTCTTTTAGCCACGTTGAATCACGGCGCAAACGATAGGCGATCACACTCAAACTTTCACCCGAATGGATAGGGCCGTAGCGCCATGTACGTGCCCAGCCTTGTTCTTCGGCTTCAATTGTTGGCTCTTTTTCGCTCTTGAGTGGAATTATATTGTTTTGCTGATTTTGCCTGGAAGCAGGCTTTCGAGGCTCCATGTTTTTTGCATCAAAGAATAATTGGATATGCTTATAATGTGTGTTGTGGCCAAGTCGCGCTTTCAATAATAATGACATCATGGGTGACTGAATAATATAAACTGAGCTTAACTCCAAATAAAGCTGCCCAGATTTTTCGCCTTTTTTGACACGTTTCACGGTCACCCGTAGTCCCGTTAAGTCGGTATAAGGCTTAAGGCCTACACGGCGGTACTCAGTTTTTTTGGCAAATGTGATGCGTACATCATTAAAACTCTCACCCTTTGCTAAAAATAGTGGAACTTGCACGAGTAGCATATCATTAAGTTGGCTTTTTAATACAGGGGCACCAAAGCCTAGCGCCTGTACAGACACAGGCAGCCACAAAATAGCTAGGCTCAATAACAAAAAACTCCGAATTTTCTTTAAAACCATATACCCTTCAACATCAAATAAATTTTACACCTGCTTCATCAATTTATAGGGATCTGTTATAAGCTTTGCAATTTTGACTGAGCTATTTCCAGCTCAGACAGCTTACGTTCTCCCGCAGCCAAATCATCACGCACCTTGGCAACTATAGCCTTTGGCGCACTATCAACAAACTTAGGGTTGGATAAACGGCCCTTCAAACCATCTACGTCCTTGGTTGTTTTGGTGATATTTTTTTCAATACGCGCCAATTCTTCGTCCACATTCACCAAGCCTGCCAAAGGCAAAAAAACCTTGGCATCGGCCAGTGGCGCAACAGCTGCCTTCTCTACTTCGGCATCGGCAGGAAGCCATGTCAATGACTCCAGTTTTGCCAGACTCATCAATACCCGCTGTTGCCCCTCAAGCTCACTACGAACGACTTCAGAAACCGCAATGTGCGCCTCAATTTTCTTGCCTGGAGAAACATTCATCTCGCCACGAATCGAGCGAATCGCATTGACCAAATCCATAACTCGGTGCATACGACTACTAGCCTCGTCATGATCAACATTGGCATCAGCATAGCCTATATTCCAGTCATCGGTAACTAGGCGTGCATCTTTACCGTGTAATTCTTGGAAAAGTGTCTCGGTAATAAATGGGCAAATCGGATGCAGTAGGCGTAACCAGCCATCCAACACTGTTAACATCACAATTTGCGTTTCAAGCTTTGCAGCACCTTCATCTTTATAAAGAGAAACCTTGGCTGCTTCGACATACCAATCGCAATAGCTTCCCCATATAAAATTATACAAGCTGCCTGCCGCCTCATTAAAGCGGTATTCCTGCAAGGCTTTTTCAACATCGAGTGTGGTTGCATGAAACTCGGAAAGCACCCAGCGGTTTACATCGTTTGTCGGTACAATGGATGCATCAGGCTTGGCATCACCACGATTCATAAATACAAAACGTGCCGCATTCCAGATTTTATTCATGAAGTTACGGTTTGATTCGATGCGTTTAATATCTAATTTCACATCACGGCCTGGTGTTGCCATATGTGCCAAGGTAAAGCGCAACGCATCGGCACCGTACAAGTCTATCATTTCTAGTGGGTCAACGACATTACCTTTTGACTTGGACATTTTCTGGCCTTGGGCATCACGAATCAGGGCATGAATATAAACATCCTTAAAGGGCACCTTATCGGTGAACTTTTTACCCATCATAATCATGCGGGCAACCCAGAAAAAGATAATATCAAAACCTGTAACCAGCACATTCGTGGAATAAAATTTTTCCATTTCAGCGCTATTGGTAGGCCAGTCAAGCGTCGAAAAAGGCCATAGCCCCGATGAAAACCATGTATCAAGCACATCGTCATCTTGCCTGACACTTTTTGAGCCGCAGCCGCCACAGCAATCGACGTTATTCATGGACACTGTAATATGGTCGCAATTGGCACAATACCAAGCTGGAATACGATGCCCCCACCATAGTTGCCGCGAAATACACCAATCCTGAATATTGCGCATCCATTCAAAATATGTTTTTTCCCAATGCTGTGGCACAAAGCGAATATCACCGTCTTCCACTGCTTTGATGGCTGGATCTGCCAAATCCTGAATGGCAACATACCATTGATCGGTTAAGTATGGCTCAATCACGGCATGCGAACGATCACCACGCCCGACTTTATGCGCGTGCTCTTCAACCTTGTACAGTAGACCTTCGGCTTCCAAATCAGCAATAATATGCTCTCGTGCTTCGTAGCGATCCAAACCAATATATTGTTCTGGAATAAAATATTCATTGTTGATGTGGGCAGTATTGGTGAAAATATTGCGCATGGGTAAATTATGGCGTTTGCCGACTTCGTAATCGTTGAAATCATGGGCAGGCGTAATTTTCACACAGCCTGTACCAAATTCAGGATCAACATAGTCATCGGCAATCACTGGAATGGTGCGATTACAAAGTGGCAGCATCAGTTCTTTGCCAATCAGATGTTTATAGCGCTCATCATCAGGATGAACGGCCACTGCGCCATCACCCAGTAATGTTTCAGGGCGTGTTGTTGCCACAATTACATGGTTATCGGAACCAGTGGCGTTTACTCCAGCAGCAGGGTATTGAATATGCCAGAAATGCCCCGCTTCTTCTTCATGCACAACTTCCAAATCAGAGACCGCAGTTTCCAGTACTGGATCCCAGTTTACCAAGCGCTTACCACGATAAATCAGCCCTTCTTCAAACAAACGTACAAACACTTTACGTACCGCATTGGATGAATTTTCATCCATGGTGAATCGTTCTCGTGACCAGTCCAGAGAAAAACCAAGGCGTTGCATTTGCCCCAAAATCATGCCGCCAGACTCGGCTTTCCAGTCCCAAACTTTTTCAATAAAGGCTTCGCGCCCTAAATCTCTTCTATGGACACCTTGCGCATTGAGTTGACGCTCAACCACCATTTGTGTGGCAATACCAGCATGATCCAAGCCTAGTTGCCAAAGTACTGACTTGCCTTTCATGCGCTGCCAGCGAATCAAAATATCCTGAATGGTGCCAGAAAAAGCATGCCCCATGTGCAGGCTTCCTGTGACATTCGGTGGCGGCAAAGTAATGCTATAATGCTCTGTGGCATCTTCTTTCGGTTTGAATGCATCCGAATTTAGCCATTGCTCATTCTTTTCAGGCTCCATTGCCTGTGGGTTATAGCTTGTATCCAATATGCTCATGGTGACTCATTGATGACGTTTTTTTGTTTTTTTGGTAGATGGTTGCATCACAGATAAATGCGCATGCAAGGATTGATGAATTAATTTGGGCAAGTTTTTTTGTAGGTGGTTTGATATATCCCGCGATACCAATGCTAAAAGGTGTTCAATATCTTTTTTTTGTAAGTGTACTACAGGTTCACTGGCTGTGATAGCTTGCATAGGTTTGGCTGCTTTGTTTGTGTTTTCAGGAAGCTTTCTTTCCAGTGGTTGCTTTTGAGTGCCTTCTACAAGCATCTCTTTTGTTAACAGTAATCTGGCGGCTCTGCCAGCATGCGCCTGCTCTACATGTACTTGATCTTCGCGCCCCGTTTTTGTATCAGCTAATGCAGGATTTGTCGTTGGATGCTTGCTTTTCTTATCATGCTTATTGCTCTTTTTTACCATATTCTTATGCGCTTTTGTCGCGCTGATTGGCTTTTGACTCGGCGGACTTGGCTCTAAAATTTTAGGTTCAACTGATTTAGCCTTAACAGTTTTAACGGCAATGTTTTTATTTTCAATAACTTCTGGTTTAGCAGGCGCAACGTCGTTGTAATTATTTCCTTCGCGCAACAATGCGTCCAAGCTTGCAAGAATTTCATCTATATCACGGCTTTCACTCATCGCGACATAGTAAGCCAGCTTGCCATTGAGCGCAAAAGCATCTTGTGATGAGTGTGCTATTCCGTTTCATGGTTGCCCGTTTCTAAGTTATCAGCAAGCTCTACACGAGACCCACCCAGCGCCTTGGCAATATACATTGCTTGATTTGCTTCTGAAGCCAGTTTTCGCACTGCTTTATCGTCATATGCCGATGAAAATGCGATCCCTACACTGATCGTAACGCGCTCGTCATAGTGATCAATGGATACACAGGCCTGAAGCATGCGCTTGGCAATTTCTTTGCCTTTGAGCAGTGAGCAAGCAGATAAAAACAAAACAAATGCGTGTTCCCCCATGCGAATCAACACGTCTTGTTCGCGAAAACATGGCTTGACGGCTTGTGTGACATCAACCAACAACGCATCAGCCACAGCAGAGCCAAGATGCTCGCGTATCAATTTAAAATCATCAATATCAAAATGAATACATGTGACTTGTTTTTCCCGCCCAAACCATTGCGATAAGGGCTGGTGGCTATGTGGTTGAAAGAAACGTTGATTATGGGCACCTGTCAAAGAATCAGTGACTGATAAACGTGCCAAGCGTTCACGGACAATGGCGTTTTCCAGTGTTAGACCAATAATTTGCGCCAAGTGCTGTAAGAAATCGCTGCTCTGATCTGGAGAAAAACGCCCACCATCCAACGAGCCTATTGCCAGTACGCCAAAGGGCTGCGATAAGTTCCCTAGAATCAAAAGAGCCATGGATGACAATTGGCTATCTCTTGCTTCAAGCCACGGAAAATTTCGCTCATGATCAAGCCTAAGCAACCAAACACTTTGGCTTGTTAGCCCCATTTTTTCGATTTCACCCTTTTCGACCCACACCAAATCTTGCTCGGATAAACCTGCCAATTGGTATTGACCCATAAAGCTGGAGCGATCAAACCACAGCCGAACCATATCTAGTTCAAAGCTTGAACGAAGACTGCGCAGTAGGGTGAAACACAAGTCCTCAGCATCGGTCGCAGCCAGCACCTCTGATTCCAGTTGGAATAGCTTGGAGAAAAGCGCGTCATTTTCTTTTAAGCGCTCCATCATGTTTGCCACATATTGTTTTAACTCATGATTCTCATCCAAAAGTTTTTGTGAACGGCGTGCTATAAAATCATGTTCTACATTCTCTTTGCTTGTCTTTTTCATGGGGTAAGACTCTCTTCGAGCAAAATACGCCAAGGCTGCTGTTTATCTGTGCGTGCCAAATACAAACGTTTGCGGCTACTATCCTGATAGTTGCTGGAACGATAAAGCTGATTAAACTCCGCAACGACAACTTCGCCCTCTGGCCAAATATTGTTATCGTGTATCAGTGTCAGGCCTGAAATATCAATATCAATAAATGATTTACTGCCATTAACGCGTTGTTTATAACGCTTCCAAGCAGCCAAATCATACTTCCCTGAATGGAATTGGTCATGATAAAATGCCAAGTAAGCTGGTGTGTTCAATGTTGTCCAGTCTTTGCGCCATGCCTTCAACATTTGCTGCACAGAATGCCGCAATGCCCGACGCGCTTCGTTATTACCAAACTCAAAGTTATTGCCAACAATAACCCAGCTCTTACCAAGCCTTATATAGTCCGACATCACCAATAAACGAGGGTTTGGCAGGGCAAAGCAACCTTTGGTATCACGGGGTGGGCGCCTTCCTACGCCTTTTGCATAGCCATGCATCCAAATGCCACTACCGCTTTTGCGATGCAGTACATCCAATGCGTTGGGATAGTCAATGGGATAGGCGACTGGGCCATATCGATTTTCGAGTTTTTTGCCCTGCAAACGCTGCACAAAACGATAAACCCCATTGGGGGTACGTGCATCACCACGCACCTGTTTATCGCCTTTCTGTTCACCCGTTACCACATACTCATCAGCCACTTGTTCCAATATGCCAGCTGCATTCCGCGCATACACAAACATGCGTGAGCGTGCTTTATCAACAAGAAATATGCTGTAAATTGAGTCATCGACCTGCAATAGATCCAGGGGCATGCCTTCATTAGTACCCAGACGCGCCAAAAAAGCATCCAGACGAACATCGGCTTCACGCAGTCCTTCTGACAAACTCATTGCTTGCAGTTGCTGTTGATCATCCTGCATGCCTTTACCATAGTCACCAGCACTGGCAACCGCTTGCACGGCTGAGCGTCGATAGGCTTCTGCTTCTAACATGTCAAGTAAGGGGTCATGGTTGTTTGTGTAACCCTGTAATACATTCAGTGCCTGATTGGGTTGCCCTGCCCTCAAAGCTATCGTTGCTTTAAGTAATAATATTTCACTCTCTGTCAGCGCACTTACAGCTGGACTCACACCTGCTTGTAGCAGTTGTAAAGCATACGCTTGTGATGTTGTTTTAACATGAAGCAAATGAGCTGATGATACTTTTTCATCTGCGTTAAGCTCACTTGCCTGCAAGGCAGGCGCGCACAGTAAAATTAAGCAACATATCCATATGTTTTTCATGAAGATATAGATATCTCAGAGATGATTTTCCAAGTGTTTTGACGCTGTTCTAATTTCAAAACTTTGACATTATTTCCATTATATGTGTCCGATTGAAACTGCTGCTTAAAGCGTATTTGGGCTGTTTTATTATTTTCAGAAAAAACAATACTTAGATCACTTAAATGCACTTTAATATATTTTTTATGCGTAATCACGCGCTGTTTGTATATTTTCCATGCCGCCAACGACGCATGTTTGGAAGTCGGCACATAATCATCGGCATAGGCCGAAAAATAGTCTTTCAAGTTTTGGCTTTGCCAAGCAGTTCGCCAATTCTCGATGGCAGCAAGCACTGCATCGCGCTGATTTACTACGCTCTTTGCCACATCTTCGAGCACTTCGGCTTTGAGATCAACATCAGGCGTAATGACTTTGTTTTGCCCTTTCACAGGCTCTTTCTTGAGCGTAACACGTTGTGGTTCTTGATTGATAGACTCACCTGAACGCGGATCCCTCACATGCAACAGTCGGGTGTAGCGCAGCCGTAAGGCATGATCGTCTTTTTCTTGTAAAGCTTTTTGGTAATACTGCAATGCCAATTTTACATATAAATCACCAATATTTTCTTCAGCAACAGCATAACCAGGGTGCTTTTGTAAGGATTTCTCCAATTCTTGAATCGCAGCTTTCACATCACCAAGTTCATTATAAATGACTGCCAAATTATTATGCGGCTCTGCCAGATCAGCGTGTAGCTCAATAACCCTCCGAAAAGCCTCAATTGCTTGGTGATAGCGCTGGCTACGTGCATGCGCCACGCCCAATAAAAACCAAGCTTGGTAATCATCGGGGACGGATTGTACTTGTTTTCTCAATAAATCAGATGCTGCATCAATGCGACCCAATGCCAGCTCTTGCTTGGCCTGATCTGCCACACTATTGGCCTGTGCCTGCCAAGGGCACAATAACAGAAGCATCAATACATATAATACACGATTCGGAGCCTTTATAGTCATGGCTGGATACATTAATCAATTTTTCTAATTATAACAAACTTCCCTTTGGTCAAGGCCTTAGTCTGAATTGTTCACAAATGAATTGATGAGGCTTTTTAGCTGCTCAAGTTATTCCGTGCCCATTTCTAAGCAAGGTGGCAACACCAGTGAATAATGCGAGTTAGAAATACTGAATAATTGCCTTTCAAGCATATGGAATACGTGAAAGACTGTCGAAAAAATATCACCACTCTGCCCAGTTTCGGTGTATCAAAGGAATAAAATGCCAGAAATAACATGTTTGGAGCTTCGCATAGAAGGCAGTGCCGTTGATGAGCACTCTTTTCTAAAGCTTGCGGAATCTCAACACACCTTGGGAACATCCATCGAAACAGATTATGATAGCAATGTTGAAAGCCATATCGCTTGGTTCCCACTCAGTGATCAATTCAACTTAGAAGAGCAGCGCGCGCGCCTTGCAGCAGGCTCTTTGCTACTTGGCGCAAAACCTGAACAGGTTAAAATAACGCTTTTGGGGGATGATTGGGAGACTGCTTGGCAAAAATATTGGAAAGCCATGCCAGTCGGTGAGCGCTTGTGGGTACGCCCATCTTTTTGTGAGCCACCAAGCGGTAATCGCATCGATATTGTGCTTGATCCAGGCATGGCATTTGGCACAGGAACGCACCCAACCACCTATTTATGCTTAGAAGCGATTGAGCGTTACTCCCTGCAACACGTGCCAAGTAGTGTATTGGATATGGGAGCTGGTTCAGGACTTTTGGCAATTACCGCTGGAAAGATGGGGGCAAGTGATATTCATGCCATTGATTATGACCCTGTCTCTGTTGAAGCCAGTCGCGTTAATGCAGCCATCAATCACGTCCAGCTAACATCGACGCTGGGAGATACGCCACCAGCGCGAACCTTTGAGCTGGTGATTGCCAATATTCTCGCAGGGCCACTGCTTGGCATGGCCGAGCCTCTGGCTTCCTGCGTTGAAAAAGAGCTTATTTTGTCGGGGCTATTAAAAAGTCAGGTTGCACTCAATATCCGCACCTATGAAGCACTGGGGTTAAAGCATTTGCGCACATGCACTATGGGTGATTGGGCATGTGTGACGTTTGCGTGCGGCGCGCAGAAAGGCTTTGAGGATGACGAATAAAGTGGATATATCGGATAAGAGCTGAATAGTTACAATAAAAGTTCCTTATTTCGACAGCCTAAGTTTTTCCCTAAGCTTATAGGGTGCTTTGCGCGCCTTGACGTTGAATAAAAAGCCTGCGCTTTAAATGCACAAGTTATTTAATTCCCGTTCCTAAAAAAACAGTATTTTGAATGTCCGCTTTCGGCCAAAAACGGACATTTAAATTGATTGAAGCTAAAGTTCAGCAATGAATCTAAGCCAACTGTTTAAAGGATTGTCTGATCCTATTCGATTAAGGATAGCGCATCTTCTTTGTCAAAAAGGTGAGCTATGTGTTTGTCATCTTACCGACACGCTTTCTCTACCTCAAAGCACAGTCTCACGACACCTTAACACCCTAAAGAACGCTGGACTGGTTGAGGCAGAGCGTAGAGGCAAGTGGGTGTACTATCAAATGAAGAACTCAGATGATTATGTGGTGGCTATTTCCGAGATGATTAAAAACAGTTCATTATCTGATGGACAACTACAGCAAGACCTTGCCAATCTAAAAAAGGTAATCTATTAATTTACATATCCGCATAAGTAGATATGATCACGCCTGTTATTTCAATATAGGAGTCATCATGTCATCTAAAAGCAACGCAATGGGGCTGTTTTCCCGTTTTCTTACCATCTGGATATTTCTTGCCATCGCCATGGGTATAGCTCTTGGCAGTTGGATGCCAAAAGTTTTTCAGGAGATAGGCAGCATAGAGCTTGCGCACATCAATCTAGCTGTCGCTATATTGGTTTTGGTTATGATTTTGCCCATGTTGCTCAAAATTGATTTTACCTCCTTACATGAAGTTTGGCAGCAACGGCGCGGTATTGCGGTTACCCTCGGTGTGAACTGGCTGTTCAAACCTTTTTTCATGGCCTTATTGGGATACATCTTTATTTATCATGTATTCATTTCGTTCCTTGATGCAAAGATGTTGGATGGTTACTTCGCTGGTTTAGTGATTCTAGCCGCAGCGCCATGCACAGCGATGGTCTTTGTCTGGTCAAAATTAACCCAAGGCGATGCCCAATTCACACTTTCTCAAGTGGCACTTAATGACGTGGTGATGGTCTTTGCTTTTGCACCAATTGTTGCTTTGCTACTTGGTTTCGCTTCGGTAACTATTCCTTGGGATACGTTGCTCCTTTCGGTTCTAATCTACATTTTAGCACCAGTTCTGGTGGCATACTTATGGAGAAAACATCTGCTAAAGAGGGGGGCTTTTGATATTGTATTGAAGCGTGTGGATCCTTTGTCTATGGCTGCACTACTGCTTACCGTGGTGTTGCTTTTCGCATTTCAAGGGCAACAGATTCTTCGGCAACCCTTGGTGATTGCCATCTTGGCAGTACCGATTGTGATACAGGTATATGTGACGTTTGGACTGGCTTATCTGTTAAACCGAAGGCTTGGGGTACAGCATAATGTCGCGGCACCATCTGCCTTAATTGGTGCATCAAATTTCTTTGAGTTGGCAGTCGCAACAGCTATTGCATTGTTTGGTTTTGAATCTGGAGCAGCGTTGGCAACGGTTGTTGGTGTACTTGTTGAAGTACCTGTGATGTTAACGTTGGTATTTATCGTGAACCAGAGCAAAATTTGGTATGAAAAGGATATAACATGAAACAGAAAGTATTATTTCTTTGCACAGGCAATTCCTGCCGCTCACAGATGGCCGAAGGATGGTTGAAACAATTGGGAGGAGATCGTTTTGACGTTTACTCGGCAGGTATTGTTGCCCATGGTAAAAATCCGCGTGCAATTGCTGTCATGAAAGAGGCTGGTGTCGATATAAGTAAACAACAGTCTGAACAACTCGATTCATTTATGTTAAATAAGCTGGATCTCTTGGTGACGGTGTGTGGCAATGCAGATAAGACGTGCCCAGCTATTCCAGTCAGTTGTGAAAAACAACACTGGCCTTTTGATGATCCTGCAAAGGCAACGGGTAGCGAAGAGCAAGTCATGACTGCGTTTCGTCGCGTGCGTGATCAGGTTTGTGGCAGAATAAAGATCTTTGTGAATAAATAATAGTTTTTCTTGACCCTTGAGTATGCTCCATGCTTTATCATTCGCCCATGAAGATTGGTGAATTGTCCAGACAGGCGGCTGTGTCCATTGATACAATTCGTTATTATGAACAACGAGAGCTTATTCCTGAGCCAATGCGTACGCCTTCTGGCTACCGTCAATATTCAACAGAAGATGTGAAACGGCTGAAATTTATTGCGCAGGCCAAGGAGCTTGGTTTTACGCTGAAGGAAACAGGCCAGTTGCTCTCCCTTCACACCGATGCGTGTAACTGTGCTGAGGTACGGGCTGTCGCTGAAGCCAAAGCCAATGAGATCGAAGTGCGAATTCGTAAACTATCCCAGATGCGTCAAGTGTTGCTAACGTTGGCTAAACAATGTGAACAGTCCTCTGATACTGACCCATGCCCCATTCTGAAATCGTTGGAGGACAACCTTGAATAACACTGAAGCAAAGAAAATAAATACCCCACTGGTTGGCGCAATTATCGCTGGTGGCTTGGCATCTGCCTGTTGTATCGGGCCATTGATTGTGGTGCTGCTTGGTTTGGGCTCTGCATCGGCATTCATTGCCATGGAACCCTATCGGCCCCTATTCGGTGCCATCACACTTGCCTTGATTGCTTGGGCAGGCTGGCATCACTGGCAGGGCAGAAAAGTCTGCATTGCCAATGGATGTCCACCCAAAAAGCCCATTCTGCTATTGGTGTTGGGTGGTTTTGCCATTCTGCTTCTGATTTCACCCTCATTGCTACCCTATCTTATTAAATAAGGAGATTTTCTTATGCGTAAAATATTATTAATCGCTGCATTTTTCTCAATGACTGTCATATATTCACAGGTTGGTGCAGCACAAGAACAAAGCGTTACCATGCATGTATCTGGCATGACCTGTGGCACCTGCTCGATCAGTGTTCGCCATCGCGCCATGCAAATGGAAGGTGTCCATTCAGCGGCTGTTGATATTGATACGGCAACAGCAACGTTTACATATGAAGATAGCCAACAATCACCTGATGCCATTGCTCAAGCCATCACTAAACTGGGTTATCCAGCAATGATTAAGGGTACGAAACTATGAATGAAGAATCCAACACAAAACAGAGCACTGGTTCCATTATTGTCAATGTCATCATCGGTATTGTCGCAGTTTCTGCCGTAATATGGTTTGTGATGAACTGCCCTACCTGCCATTAGACGCGGCAGTATGTATAAACAACCTGTGTTAGGAGG
>JAUZQT010000051.1 GCA_030950825.1 Mariprofundaceae bacterium
CGTTTTGCCCTCAATCACAGTTTGATTAGGTATCATCACGCCCTCAATGTTGACAGCCCAAGCGCTGGGAATAAATAAAAATAAACATCCCCATAATATAATTCGTTTCATTGCGACCTCCTTTAACCTGAATAATTCACAAATACTGTCGTGCCCTTGCTTGCCCCTTTATCCGCAACGAATTCTTTGCCAGTTGACTGTATCCATTGGTACGGCACTTCCGACAAAAAATCGTTGCAAATAAAGGCTCTTCGCAATCATCACAACGATTTATGAATTATTCAGGTTAACCAGTGCTTTGTTACTAGGAGGCTGTCCGAGAATAGAGACCGTAGCGAGGGATTCCCATTTTGAGTCATTAATTTCGGCTATTTTAGGCGAATAGCAGGGTCTATTTAACGAAAATAGACGGAAATCATGGCCAAAATGGAGGTTCCGCAGTAGGTCTTTCTATTCTCGGACAGCCTCCTGGGAAGTATAGCATAATGATTTTGACTTGGTGTTATGATGTATCCTGAATTCAATTGATAAGCACGAGTGCAACTTCAAACACTGGCTCCATGCATAAGCCCTATGTATTCTTGAATATATTGATATAATGAGCAATGTCGCAATTTTGGGGTGTTTTTTTTCAAGCACTCCAAAGCAGCTTAGGAACGTGCAAGTATTTGCACATACATAGCGCAACCTTTTGCAGGATCTAGGTATAAGGTAACCCAGCATGCCCCATTTAGTATTGATTGATGGACCCAACTATGTATATCGTGCATTTCATGCCGTAAAACACAATTTATCCAATTCAAAAGGGGAGCCAACCAACGCTATATTTGGTTATGTGCAAATGCTTCGCAGCATTTTAAAAGATCTTTCGCCAACCCATGTTGCTGTTATATTCGACCCCAAAGGCGGAACGTTTCGCAATGATATGTATCCTGATTATAAAGCCCACCGCCCGCCCATGCCTGAAGATTTGGCTGCCCAGTGGCAGGGGGTGTTTGATATAACCGATGCTTTTAATATTGCGCGTATCTGTGTTGAGAATTACGAAGCCGATGATGTGATTGCAACGCTTGCCAAGCAGGCTGAAACAAAGGCTTGGGATGTCACCATTGTTTCAACCGATAAAGATTTGATGCAACTGGTGTCTCAAAAAGTTTGGATGCTCGATACCATGCGACACAAAGAATATGGTGTGGATGAGGTCAAAGAGAAATGGGGTGTGGAGCCCGTACGTGTACACGACCTTCTCGCTTTGGCTGGCGACTCTGCTGATAATATTCCAGGTGTTCCTGGTATTGGCCCAAAAACAGCATTGGATTTACTCAATAGCTATGGCGACTTGGAAGGTGTGCTGCAACACGCGCCAGCGGTTAAACAAAAAAAACGTCGCGAAAACCTTATCGAATTTGCGGATGATGCACGCTTATCGTATCGGCTTGTGGCGTTGGATTGTCATACACCGTTGCCACTGGGCTTGGATGATTTACAGGCACAAGCACCCAATCGCCCTGTACTGGTCGAATTATTCAAACAACTCGAATTTAGACGCTTAATGGATGAATTTAGTGATGTTGCTGATGTATCCATTGAAAAGATGAAAGCCTCAGAGTCGTCCACGAATGAGGAAAAAGAGAAAATACGCATGGATCATTTGGTGGATAGTGATGCCATGTTGTGCCAACTTGTGGAGGCATTGAAGCAGGCGCTGTTGATCGCTGTTGATACGGAAACAACATCCTTACACTGCCATGATGCAGCATTGGTTGGCCTTTCTTTTGCTGTACAGGAAGGTGAAGGCTGGTATGTGCCGATTGCGCATCGCAGTGACAATTTACTGCAAACAGCCCCCAAACAGCTGGATCAAAAGATTGTTCTGGCTGCACTAACATCCATTCTGGAAGACCCAAATAAACTTAAATGCGGACACAATCTCAAGTATGACACGCAGGTGTTACGCCGAGCTGGCATCTCGCTACGCGGTATTAGCGCAGATTCAATGCTGCTGGCCTATGTGGATGAGCCTGGACAAGCTGCTAAAATGGATAAAGTAGCGAAAAAATACTTAGATTATGATTGCATTGCTTATGAAGAAGTTGCGGGTAAGGGCGCCAAGCAAATCACTTTTGACTTGGTTCCTATAAGTATTGCTGCGCCTTATGCCAGTGAAGATGCAGAAGTCACACTGCGTTTGACGCACGCCTTGAAAGCAAAGCTTACGACAGGCATCGCACGGCATGATGGTATTGAGCTTCCATTGGCAGCTGTACTTGCTGATATGGAGTGGGTAGGGGCATATATTGATGCACAACAGCTGAACTCTTTATCTGAAAAATTTGGGGCTCGAATCCAAGCATTGGAATCGCAAATTCACACAGCAGCGGGTGAGGAGTTTAACATTCAATCACCCAAACAGTTGGGGGTATTGCTTTTTGAAACCTTGGCGATTGCAGGTGGTAAAAAAACAAAATCGGGGCAATGGGCGACAGGGCAGGGGGTTTTAGAAAAGCTTGCAGATAGCCATGAAGTACCACGCCTGATTCTTGAGGTGCGCGGTCTATCCAAATTAAAATCAACCTACACCGATGCACTTCCCAAGCTGATTCACCCACAAACGGGGCGCGTTCATACATCGTATAATCAGGCAGTGACGACCACTGGGCGCTTATCATCATCCAACCCTAATTTGCAAAATATTCCGATTCGCACCGCGGAAGGGCGTGAGATTCGAAAAGCCTTTGTTGCTGAAAAAGGCAATGTGCTGATTGCCGCAGACTATTCACAAATTGAATTGCGATTGATGGCACATTTTTCACAAGATGCTAATCTTATGCAGGCTTTTGCTGAAGGGCGGGATATTCATGCGGCAACTGCTGCGGCAATTAATCAGCTTGCTATTGAAGATGTCGATGGTGAAATGCGTAGGCAGGCCAAAGCCGTTAACTTTGGTATTTTATATGGCATGAGTGCCTTTGGGCTTGCTAAACAGCTGAATGTTAGCCGCAGTGAAGCGAAACTGTTTATTGAAACTTATTTTGAGCAGTTTCCAACAGTTCAAGGTTTTATGAATGAGACGTTGGTCAAAGCCCGTGAGCAAGGCTATGTTGAAACGTTAATGGGGCATCGCATGTATGTGCCAGATATTAATAGCAGCAATGGCATGCGGAAATCTTATGCTGAACGCACAGCAATTAATGCGCCTTTGCAAGGCTCGGCTGCTGATATCATTAAAATTGCTATGATTGCTTTGCACCAACGGCTTAACAATGAAGCGCCTGATGCCAAAATGATTTTACAGGTTCATGATGAGCTGATCGTCGAATGTCCCCATGCGAAAATCGAAGTTGTAACCCAAATCATGCGCGAAGAAATGGAACATGCTGTTTCATTAAATGTACCCTTAATCGTTGATATTGGCATGGGCACCAGTTGGTTTGAGGCGCATAGCTTGTGATGTCTTACTTCTTTTTTGCCATCAAATCCGCAAGCCCTGCAAATGCGTTATACGTCGATGTTTCGGGCTCATCACGCCGAACATCGCCGAGTGCATCGGCTTCAAGATAGCGTTGATGTTCATTATCATGGCAATAAACGCACAGTAACTCCCAATTGCTGCCATTCGCAGGGTTATTGTCGTGATTGTGGTCTCGATGGTGAACGGTTAACATTTTTAATTGTTTGCCGTCAAAATCACGCCCGCATCGTCCGCACACCCAAGGGTACATTTTTAAAGCCTTCTCACGATAAGCTGCATTATTCGCATTAGAGTGATTCACTGCCATTTTACGCTCCTTAGGAACGTGCATAAAATAACTTAAGCAACTTGAACTTGTCTTTTTGCCCGTTTTCGTCGTTGCGCAAACAGTTACATAAAAGGGTTATGCGCCTGTTTGCGCGCCTAGAAAACGACCAAAAATCCTGCGCCCACGGTGCTCAAGTTAATTCATGCACATTCCTTATTTAATTCTCATTCTTTAATTTATTACCTTGGGGGGAAACCCAACGTTGAAGATTCGGATGTTA
>JAUZQT010000052.1 GCA_030950825.1 Mariprofundaceae bacterium
ACATGATCCAAAACGGGAATAAACAAGGCAGGAAACACACCCAGCAATAAACAAAACAGGGCAGGAATTGCCATGCCCAATTTCATCCAGTGATCCACCTCTTTGGCATTGGCGGCAATATCACTGCGTGCATGCCCTAAAAATACCACGCCAAATACTTTGACAAAACAGGTGGCAGCCAAGGCACCTGCCAATGCCAACATAGCGGCAGAAAAAGGTACAATAGCAGTGAGTAATGCACCATCAAGTTGCGGAGCCATCAGTGCCGTTTGAAAGATTAGCCATTCGGAGACAAAACCATTGAATGGTGGTAAGGCTGAAATAGAGATACAAGCCACTAAAAATAGAGCTGCAGTCCAAGGCATACGATGAATCAAACCGCCCATTACTTCCATATTACGTGAGCCCGTACTATGCAATATCGCGCCAGCACCCATAAATAACAGACCCTTGAATAAGGCATGGTTGATAATGTGATACAAAGCTGCAATCAAACCCAAGGCAGCAAGCGTTGGGTGGTCAAAGTGTGCCAACAGCATCGCCAAACCCAAACCGATAAGAATAATACCAATGTTTTCAATGGAGTGATAAGCCAGCAAGCGTTTGAGATCATGTTGTTGTAAGGCCATGAGCACGCCAAATACAGCCGAACTTGACCCTGCTGCCAAAACCAGTGCCCCCCACCACCATTGAAAATCACCTGTGCCAAGTAAATCCCAAGTGATACGAATAAAACCAAAGATGGCGACTTTTAACATAATACCACTCATCAATGCTGAGACATTGGATGGCGCAACAGGATGTGCATCGGGTAACCAGCCATGCATAGGAACTACACCAGCTTTGGTACCAAAACCAAAACCAGCCAATAAAAATGCTACCGATGCCCATAACGGTGAAAGTTCAGCATCACGCATAGCAGAAAATTCAAAAGAACCTGACGATGCATAAAGCGTGGCAAAGCTTCCCATAATCAACAGACCAGCCATATGTGCCATCAGTAAATAAATGAAACCAGCTTTTCGATTTCCTGGATGTTGATGTTCGTGTGTGACCAGAAAGTAAGATGACACACTCATCAATTCCCAAAACAACATAAAGGCAAACGCATCATTAGATAAGACTACACCTATCATACCAAGCACAAACAACGGCAAGAAAATGGCCAACGGTGTGAGACGTTTTTCATGCCTTAAATAACCGTGGGTATAAATCGCAACAGGCAATACCAACGAACCAATCACCAATAAAAAGAATGAGCCCAATACATCCAAACGAAGATGCATAGGTAACCAAGGCAGCCCTAAGGGTAAAATAATACTGCCACCACCCGAGATAAGACCTGTGAAACCAGCGATACAGGCACACAAGCCTGCAATAGCCAATAAACTACTTAATACGGAACGCTGAATATTACTTTTTTGTTGCAGGCAAGGCGCAACCACAGCTGCAAGCAAAGCAGAGCCGCAGGCAAAAAGTGCAAAGCAAAGTGATAACGAGCAAATCATCGTGAACGCACCATCAATAACTCACATGGTTTATCTGATATATTACGCCAATTGTGTTGCTTGCGGGCATCATAATAAAGCGACTTCATTTCAGTCAGGTGATATTCACGATCATCATATTCCAACAATACATCACCACTACGCACCCAAACAAAGGCATGCGGGCTTTTAATACCATATTGCCCTTCTTCAAAGCTACCGCCTGCATCAAGCTTCACCAGCATGGGTTCAAAACCAGTAGGCTGATGCAATGCCGTTAAAGGAATAAAATGACCCCCTTGATTCAGAGCGACAGATGGGCGATCTTTTAAATCGAAAATCTCAATATCTTTATCCTCTTCAGCTTGAAGAAAAAAAGAGGCTATGGATATTCCAAGCCCGTCAGCAAGCTTTTCTAGTGTTGCGACTGAAGGGGAGGCTCGCCCTGATTCTAATTGTGATAATGCTGCCGCACTGATGCCCGCTTGCTCTGCCAGACTGCGTTGGGAAAGTGATTGTTTTTCTCGGAGTGTTTTGATGGTGATACCGATATTTTTCATAAGGCAAGACATTATTCATAATAATGAACAAATGTAAATATTATTTAACACAAGTTGTGTGGCTGTGCATTACTCAATGTTTTTTTCAAAAAACACCTGTAAATAGGGTCAAAGAATATCTTCAAGCGATAATGTGCCACTACGGATGCACAGGAATATCCAGTCCATGCAACTTTCACTGTCTACGCCAGCTTGGCTTTAGGCTTAATGCTGTAAGTTTCTTTTGGGCATAGAAAACCAAGCAAGTGACACATTGATTCCGAGTAATGCGCTTATTTTTGGCAATCAAATCAATCCAGTTGGATAATTCTCTAGGAGGCTGTCCGAGAATAGAGATCGTAGCGAGGAAATCCCATTTTGAGTCATTATTTTCGGCTGTTTGAGGCGAATAGCAGGGTCTATTTAACGAAAACAGACGGAAATCATGGCCGAAATGGGGGTTTCGCAGTAGGTCTTTCTATTCTCAGACAGCCTCCTAGGTATTCGAATACCAAATGATTTTGTTGATGGTTTGGGCATAAGCACCTCCGATAGGCTTTTAACCTCCTATCGCAAATGCTTCCAAAAAACTTTAATCATGCCTGTGCACACCTTGTGCACAAAAGAAAATCAAGCTAACGTGAGTATGTTCTCAGCACTATCATTCTGTCTACTGATAGAAAGTTAAACCTTTGCCAGTTAAAAAAACATAACCAAGCCATCAATAAATAATCTAGAAACGATAGGTGTGGAAATATATCCACACCTATCATTCGCCTATTTTTCACAAAATAAAAAAGGGTAGCTTTCGCTAACCCTTATTATTTATTGCTATATATATCTTTTTGTTTGGCTGGGGAACGTGGATTCGAACCACGGTTGGCGGAGTCAGAGTCCGCAGTCCTGCCGCTAGACGATTCCCCAATATGGGTGGCACGATAAGGCCTTAGCTATGTTTCGTCAATATCGTTTTTATCCCAGCCCAACCACAATAATAATTGCGCTTCATTGGCAACAGTTATGCCCAATTGATTGGCTTTTTCCAGCTTTGACCCTGCATTCTCACCTGCAATGACGTAGTCTGTTTTTTTTGACACTGAGCTACTTGCCTTGGCACCCAATGCTCTCAGGCTTGTTTGGGCATCACTGCGTGTTACACGCTTAAAAGTGCCCGTTAATACCACTGTTTTTCCTGCCAGTGGATGTGCCACATCAATAGCTTTAACCACAACAGGCTTTGGCTGCACGCCCGCACACTGCAAGCGTTGCAGCACTTCAACATTATGCGGCTCTGCAAAAAATGAGCGTATACTCGCAGCGACTTCGTGCCCAACATCGGGCACTGCCAATAAGGCTTCATCATCAGCCGCCATCACTGCCTGCCATGTGCCAAAGGTTTCAGATAAAGAGCGTGCCGTGGCCTGACCAACATGCCGAATACCCAAAGCAAAAAGAAAGTTTGGTAACGCACATGATTTACTCAGCTCAATTGCCTGCCGTAAATTATTTATTTTTTTCTCACCGATGCCTTGCCAAGATTCTAGGCATGACCAGTCCAATTCATACAAATCAGCCATACTGCGCAAAAACTTTTCGTCCACCAAACGCGCAATAAGCTTTTCACCCAAGCCTTCAATATCCATGCCATGGCGGGCTACAAAATGAGACAAACGCTCCTTTAACTGGGCTAGGCATGATAAACCACCACTACAACGAATCGCAGACTCACCCTCTTCTTGCACAATCAGCGCTTGGCATTCAGGGCAATGACTGGGAACAATGGCTGGTTGCGATCTATTACTGTCATGTAAACCCAGCACACATACCACTTCAGGAATAACATCACCAGCACGGCGCACCAGTATCCGGTCACCTTGTCGCACATCTTTGCGTGCCAACTCATTGACATTGTGCAACGTCGCCCGTGAAACCATCACGCCTGCAACGGCCACAGCTTGCATCACTGCCACAGGTGTAATCACCCCCGTACGCCCTACCTGCCAAATAATATCTTCAACGGTGGTTTCCACCTCTTCAGCTGGGAATTTATGCGCTATCGCCCAACGCGGTGCGCGTGATACTGCACCGACTTGCGCCTGAAGTTCAAAATCATTCAGTTTAAAAACCAAACCATCCACGTCATACGGCATTGCAGTACGCTGCTGTAGAAATGCATCGTAGTAATTCAAAACAGCCTGAATATCAGAAAAACAAACATAATTCTGCACAGCAAAACTCAAGCCATGCAAAGCTTCAAATAATTCTGTTTGGCTGGATACCCAGCCCGTGCCACCCAAACCAACACCATAAGCAAAAAAGCTCAATTTTCGCTGCGCACTCACTTTTGCATCCAGTTGCCTCAATGAGCCTGCTGCCGCATTTCGGAGGTTGGCAAAGACCTTGTCTCCAGCATCTTGCTGACATTGATTTAACTTCTTAAAAGCAGCCTTGGACATATACACTTCACCGCGAACTTCCAGCACTTCTGGGATATCCTCTGATGCTGGAAAACGCCATGGAATATCGGCAATACCACGAATATTATCTGTCACATTTTCGCCAACACGGCCATCGCCACGGGTTGCAGCACTGACCAAAACACCTGATTCATACCGCAAATTAACGGCCAAGCCATCAATTTTAGGCTCTACAATATATTCACGTGGGTGTTCATCGCCCAGCACATCTATAATTCTTTGATCAAATGCCAGCACTTCCTCGGCACAAAATGCATTGGCCAAAGACAACATAGGCACGCCATGTTCACAGGCTGTGAATGCTTGACTTGATGCCTTAGCAAAAGGAGAGCCTACCGTTTGTGTTGGTGAATCTGCTGGAATAGGCAAGGCAAGGGTCTTTTCCAGCCTATCCAGCTCGCGCAATAAAATATCGTATTCTGCATCCGCTACCTGCGGCTTATCCAAGATATAATAGGCGTAATTGTATTCATGCAGCAAGCGGCGAAGCTGTACAGTATGTTTCATTTGCGCATCGCGCCCAATAGTTGCACCCTGAACTGGAAATAGACGACTCATTCTTTTAGTGCTATAGCCTTGTCATTGAGTAAATCAATAATATTCTTCTGAATAGGCTCAGACATCCATTCCACAGCACCGACCAAGTGCGCTTGGATATTGCCCTGACGGTCAATCAGGAATGTTTCTGGATAACGAAAAACACCATAATTTCCAGATATTTTGGAATCAATATCATGCAATACAAGAAAAGGAAGTTTGTATTCGGCAACAAAGTCTTTTAAGGCCTTGGTATCACGATCCACTGATATAGCAACAACCTTTAAACCTTTTGCGGCATATTTATTTGATAACTTGATCATTGAAGGCATTTCCTGACGACACGGTGGACACCATGTCGCCCAGAAATTTAATAAAACCACGTCGCCTTTGGGAAGCCCATATTGTTGGCCTTGTAAGTCAGGTAAAGTGAAGGCCAATGCTGCATCACCATTGGATATTTTTTCCTTGGCTTCGGGCAAGCCAAACCAAGCTACCGCTGTAATGATGGCAACTATTGTGCCCATAAATATCCAACGACTTAACATGCACCAACCTCCACCAATAACTTCTCAACATCTGCTTTATGAATCCGGTGCATGCATTGTATCTGCCCATTGAACAATAACACAGGCACATCCATACCATACGATGCGGCCAAGGCTATTTGTTGATCCACATCTACCACATCCAAAGAACAGCGTCTCTGTGTTACAAAGTCTGCCAGCATCGCTTCAGCATCTTCACATAAACAACACGCCTTACGACTCATCAATTGAAGCGCAGGAAGCGCCATTATTTTGTTGAATCTTTGGGTAAGCGAATAATGCTAAACGCTTGATTACCATGCCTATCCATCAGCACTTTTAAGCTGCCACCAAGCTCAGTTTTTTCCATAATATCACTTAGATCAGATACACGGCGCAATACATGACCATTCACCTTGTGCAACACATCACCACGCTTGATTCCCGCACGTGCGGCTGGTGAATTTGGCTGAACTTGACGAACAACTAGGCCATATTTTACACGCACATCCAAATTTTGTTTGGATTCTTCATTTAGCGCTACCAGCTCCAAGCCCAGCGTGATTGCATGTTTTTTATTCGCACTACTGACGTGATCATCTGGCATTTTTTCAACTGTCACAGGGATTTTTAATTTTTTCCCATCACGAATCAAATGGATCATCACTTTATCACCTGGATGAAGACGTGCGATACGAATCGGTAAATCATGCGACGTTTTAATAATAGTATTATCAACAGCAATGATCACATCACCTGCCTGAATACCTGCTTTATCTGCGGCTGAACCTGATTGTACCTGTGGAACCAGCGCCCCATCTTTATTCTCAAGGCCTAAAGCCTCCATTGTTTCGCGATCCACATCACGAATCATCACGCCCAAACGTGCCCGCTGCACGTGGCCTGTTTTACGCAACTCGTCAAAAACCGAGTGCACCAAATTAATAGGAATCGCAAAGCCAATACCATTATTACCACCACTGCGCGAATAAATAGCCGTATTAATGCCAACCAGTTCACCTTTACGATTGAACAGTGGGCCTCCTGAATTACCAGGGTTGATCGCAGCATCTGTCTGAATAAAATCATCATAAGGGCCTGAGCCAATGACACGCCCACGCGCCGATACGATGCCCGCAGTGACCGTTTGCTCCAAGCCAAATGGATTACCAATGGCAACCACCCAATCACCTACCCGTAACTTATCGGAATCAGCCAGCTTCACAGCTTGCAGGCCTTTGGCTTTAATCTTCAGCAAGGCAACATCCAGCTTGGCATCGTTACCAATTAATTCGGCCTTAAATTCTTTTCCATCACTGGTTTTAACAATAATTTCATCGGCACCATCAATTACATGGTTATTGGTCACCACATAACCTTTGCTTGAAAGAATGAAACCAGTGCCCAAAGCATGTCGCTCTTGCTCTGGTATTTGACCGAAGAAATCACGGAATAATTGATCAAATGGCGAATGACCACCGCGTTGTTGGGGTGTTTTAGGTTGCATGCGCACTGTTTTGGTCGTGCTGATATTCACCACTGTATCACGTTGCTCAGTAACCAAATCTGCAAAACTACTGGGCATCGCTTGTGCTTGTTGAGACACCATCAATATCATCAGTACAATAAAGGGTTTTAATATTTTCAAATCATGCTCCTTTTCATTAATGTGTAAATAAATGAGCAGATGTAGCTTTTTCAACCTATGATAAATATTTCATATCATGGGGTAAAAAAGTTTCTTCCGCGTCAACGTCAAACAAACAATACGCAGGCATGATTTTTCATTCTGTGGCTGAAACATTACCACAAGCGGGAAAAACTATGTGCGCTAGGATTCCGTGGCTCATTTTGAGTGTACTAAGATGAAAATAGCATGAAAATAAAATCGTAATTACTCAGCATGCTCACAAGATGTCTACTTTGAAACGTCCACGCTTTTTTCTTTTTTTGCGCGAATACGGGCTTTTCTATCATCAACAGCATGTGCATTGCGTGGCTTGCGTGGTAATGAGCGATATATTTCTACCCGATCACCTTCCCGTAAGGGCTGATCAAGCTTGCTTAGCTTGGCAAATATACCTACTTTAAAGGAGCTTAAATCAATATCAGGAAATCGTTCCAATACATGGCTCATTTTAATGGCCTGCTCAACCGTAATACCATCAGCCACATCCAATGCTTCAAGATATTGCTCCTGAGGCAGTGCGTAAATCACACTGATCTGCACCTTGCCACCTCACATGCACGTTTTTCAAAAGCATGTACCATTGATTTGCATGCTGTGGTAAAAATAGGCGTTGCGACCACCCCCAATAAAGCACTTTTAAAATCAAATTCAATCGAAAAATAAACTTTGCAGGAAACATCACTCAGTTGCTCAAAGCTCCAGAAGCTTTCCAAGAAACGAAAAGGACCATCCACCAAACACACTTCAATAGATTCATTGTTGGTATAACGGTCAACCGTGGTGAATGTCTGTTTTATGCCTGCAAAGTCAGCGATCAGCTCAGCGGTTAACTCACCTGGCTTTTCATTTAAAATACGCGCCCCTGCCACCCAAGGCAAAAAGTTGGGGTAGTGCTCAATATCCATCACTACATCAAACATTGCATGTGCTGAACAGGCCAAGACACGTGTTTCTTCAAAGCTATGCATTAACGCTTATTCGGCTTTGCACGTTTTGTTTTGCCGCCTTTGGTGGCATACGATCGTTCTTTATTTCTATTGGCGCTATCAGCATTTAAGTAAGGATTATCTGTTGCCGTAAAAACAAAGTAAACAGGCACACCAGGAAGCTTAAAGCGTTTGCGAAAAGACTGCTCCAAATAGCGCAAATATGATGATTTGATACTGCTTGGACGATTGCAAAATACTTTCAAGCGTGGCGGCGTGCTGCCTATCTGTGAAATATATTTTAAACGTACAATGGCATTGCCATGATCACTTGGCGGACGCTGTTGATCCTGCGCCTGATTCATCCAACGATTCAATTCACCCGTGCCGACGGTACATGCATTACGCTTGGCTGCTGCAACGGCTTCTTTTAACAAAGCCTTGGTACCCTGCCCTTCTTTCGCGCTCATGCGAAAAACAGGAATATCCGCCAAACCACGCATGCGATAGTTCAAACGTTCGGCATAATGTTTCCATTCTGCATCATCGAGCAAATCAAGCTTATTCACTGCCACAATCAGCGCACAACCTTCTTCATGTGCCAATTTCATCAAACGCAAGTCTTGCTCAACAATACCTTCGGAACCATCCAAAAGCATGACGGCAGTATCTGCACGGCGAAAAGCCTGTACAGCCTTTACACGCGCCACAAATTCAATCACATCTGAAATTCGCCCATGTTTGCGTTGTCCGGCTGTATCCACCAAACGCACGATGGCCTTGCTGTCAAAAGCACCGTAAGGCATATCCATGTCAATCGCATCACGTGTTGTGCCTGCAATCGGACTCACCACCATGCGATCATAACCCAGCCAAGCATTGATCAAGGTTGATTTTCCCACATTGGGCCGACCAATCACCGCAATACGCGCCAAAGGCTCCACATCTTGATCCGAGGGCTCTTCAAAGTTGGGTAAGACAGACGCTAAATGTGATATAAGGTCTCGTATACCGTGCCCATGCATCGCAGATACGGCGTGCGGCTCACCCAGACCTAGGGTAAAAAAATCCATTTCAGCATCAGGATTTTCTGCTTTATTCACCACCAATATCACATTCAAGGAAGCGCGCCGTAATTTATCGGCAATGCCAGCATCGACCGCAGTCGCGCCTGTCTGCGCATCTGTTGCAAAAATCACCAGATCTGCAATATCCAAGGCCGCTTCCACTTGACTATCAATGGCTGGCTGCATGGTATTATGGGCATCTTCACCAATGCCGCCCGTATCCACCAGTATCACGGGGCGATCATTCAGTGTGCATGATACTTCCAAACGATCCACCGTCACACCAGGTCGATCCCCAACAATGGCCTTTCGCTTGCCAACAAGGCGATTAAACAGCGTCGACTTCCCTACATTTGGGCGACCAACAATAGCAACAACGGGAAATCGTTCAGACATCTATCACCACCAAAGAATAAGAATGCTCAGCGTACAAGATATAATCCACCCAAGCTGGTATGCAACAAAACACCACGGGATGTTGCAACAGGAGGACGGTCGATGGCTCCAGGAAGGTTGATGCTTGCCTGTACATGCCCTTCTTGATCCATACGAAAAATAGAACCTTGAGAGTCTGCCAGCCAAAGAGATTCCTGCCACATAATCGGGCCAACCAACTCAGCATCTGATAAGTGCTCTTGCCATAGAATGATGCCTGTGCTGCGATCAACAGCTTGGAAGTTGCCATGGGAATCAGCCATATACAAATGCTTCGCATCCACCAAATGGGCTGATTTGAGTGATATGGTATGGGTCAATAGGACGCTACCATCTGCACGGCTCAAGGCAAAAACATCACCCTGATAAAACGCAAAAAACACCAAATCTTTGGCAGTGCTGCCATCCCAAGTCAGCTGATCCATCCAAATAGGGGCGGCCTGCGGTGCTTTCAAGTCAGCCAAATGTGCCGCATCCGTATTTAATAATAATTGTTTGCGCCATATAAGATCACCTGTAGCAGCATCCAAAGCCACAGCATCGCCACTGCTTAACAAGGCATAAATACGATTTTCATGCAATAAAGGTGTCGCATTCAAATATAGCCCCAAGCCTCCAGCTTGCGCTGAAAAGCTCCAAACTTTTTTACCATTTGCATTAATACGGTAAATACGATTATCAGTACATTGAACCAAAACATCCTGTTCAATGCGGATAGGCAAGCCTGTTACAGGTGAGGATAAACTGAATTTCCAAACCACTTTGCCAAGCTGCGGATCAATGGCATATAGCTGCGCATTTGTATCACTCAGTACAGCCAAACCCGATGCCAATATCACCGTGCCAGAATCAGAAGCCTCCAACAAAGGTACGCGATGTATCTCATCGCCTGATAGATTATACACATGCGCCCGACCATCACGCCCCCCAATAACCACGCGCGCATCATCACCTTGTGCGGTGAGTGCGACATGTCCATAAGCCAAGGGGTCAGCTGGTTTGCGTCCGTCCACATCAACAGACCACAGTATTTCGATGGGTTTTACAGTCGCATCATTGCTATCCAGATCTTTGCCACCAGCTCGCCATGAACAGGAAGATAAGGCTGCTATAATCAGTATCCCAGTCATCACGACCAAGGTACGTGATAGGTATTTATGCGCCATATTTATGAACCAAACTCCGCCAGCTTCGCTTCAATATCGGCTTTAAGTACGTCATCATTGGAGTGTTCATCCAAGGCTTGCTGTAAATAATCGCGCTGTTCGTCATCCGTAGATATTTTGGATAATAAATAATAGCGGATCTGCTGATATTGCGCCCCGACTGGCTCATTTAACAATATTTTACTGGCATCTTTTTTATCTTGTTTGATAAAAAAATAAGCCAAATCCAAGCGTGCCTGCCAGCGAAACTCAGGTGTTGCTTCATTATTATCCATCACCGCACGAAGGTGTAGCTCGGTATCTGCCAACGGCGCCAAACGAATATGTGCCAAAATACTGTAGCCAGTATCTGTATAGTCCTTAATGACAGCTTGCAGTAAAGTGATACGTTGCAAATCATCGGTAACCGACAATGCTTGGGAGTATATCACCGCAGCAGACTCTTTATAGGCCTTCTGTTTTTCAGACCATAAACCACCAGCGGCCATGGCCAATAGCACAATCACCGTTGCGGTAATTAGTAACTGCTGGTTTTTTTGCAACCAATGGGTGATTTTAGCCGAACGCATATCACGTTTCAGCTCATTAACATCTTGCCCAGTAGGCGCGTCAATGGATGCATCAATCGGCGCGTTATGTTGCATGGGGTTTTTAGACTGTTTTTTGTTGTTTTGAGTCACTTGTATCACCTTTCATTATCAGGGGCTAGCATAGGGTTAGAATAAGCCGCTGCAAGCTAGGCAGACACATGCCTGTGTCAACGCGTGATTCTTTTTTCTGAGAATCGTTTTTATTTATAGTCCCCTGAATTCAAGTCGGTAAGCGCAATTTCAAATGCTGCCTCGTTTTGTATGGGCTTGCGGACTATGTTTGCTGTGGCTATAACTATTAACATAAAGATTTGTAACTATTCAGCGACTATTGACACGGCGAATTTGTTCTACCTTAAACTCGCTTCACCCGAGCAACATTTTGAATTCCGCAAAGGTAGTCAAAGACCATCCTCGCTTTGTAAGCCATCTGGCGCATTTTTTAAGATATATTTTTCACACCTCTGGACTTCAAAAGCCCTACAGCAAATCTTCGTAGTCGAGAGATGTTTTGCCAGTTTTTTAATGGTAATATGCCGCTCAATAGGAAAATACCTGTTCAACATCGGGTAATTCGAGATAGTCGGTCAATGCTGTGGTCGTCCATATTTGTCGATATTCAATGCACCCATGATCCAGAGTAACGGGTTCAGTAAAGTCTGGTTCATCACGATTTTCAAACTGGCATTCAATATCCTGACGTAGAGTCTTTTGGTTGCCTTATATATCGCCCCCTGAAATCGGGTCGGATCAACAAAAAAGCCTGTAACCACTAGGCTTACAGGCTCTTACGGAACTTCTTCAAACTACTAAATGGTACCGGAGACTGGACTCGAACCAGCACGGATCTCTCCACTACCCCCTCAAGGTAGCGTGTCTACCAATTTCACCACTCCGGCCTTATGCAGTGCAAACACTGCAAGTTAACCTGAATTATTCTGCGGCAGGTAACACATCCGACCTGCTAGATGCACCTTCATCTTTCAATGCGGCTGGATCAAATCCTGCAGGAGCTTCAGTTGTCGCTGCTCCGTCAGATGCAGGCAAGCTTTGTACTGGCACAATGCCACTCTCAATAATAGAGCCTGTTTCTTGTTGCGTGAAAAAAGCGAGGCTTAGGCTCGTAGTCATGAATATTGCCGCCAAAGCACCTGTCATTTTACCTAAAAATGACCCTGAACCACGGCTTCCAAATAGCGTTTGTGCGCCGCCGCCGCCAAATGACACCCCCATATCAGCACCTTGCCCGCGCTGGATGAGTATCACACCAACCAACAGTACAGCCACAATCACATGTATGGCCAATAACACTGTTTCCATTTTTCTATCTCCTTAAAATTTCAATATTCAAGCTGTCTCTGCAGCTGCTTCGATAATTTTCATAAACGAATCTGCCTTCAGGCTGGCTCCGCCAACCAATGCGCCGTCAACGCCATCGCACGCCAGTAGCTCTGCCGCATTATTAGGGTTGACACTGCCACCATACAATACACGACAATCATGCCCTAGGCGGCTTAACTCTTCATGTACGAAGGCATGCGTTTCTTTCACCTGTTCTGGGCTTGCTGTTTTGCCTGTACCAATTGCCCAAACTGGCTCATAAGCCACCGTTAAGGAAACACCTGTATTCACATCAGCCAGTACGCTCAGCTGCTCTTTCAAAACCTCATTGGTTCGACCGCTTTCACGCTCTTCCAAGTGTTCACCAATACATAAAATTGGTTCCAAACCATGGCTCCAAGCAACATCCAATTTCTTGCGAATCAGCGTATTGCCTTCGTGCATAATGTCACGCCGCTCTGAATGCCCTAAAATGACATAGTGACAGCCAGCATCACGCAACATCATAGGTGAAATAGAGCCTGTAAACGCGCCGCTAACCTCACAATACATACTCTGCGCACCCAAGCGAACATCTTTTTCACTAAAAGAATCAGCCAAGGAGTGTAATAATGTAAAAGGCGGCATCAAAGCGACTTCTACATGTTCTGGAGCAGGGTTGGCCTGCAATTCTTTCACAAAATCAAGGCTTTCCTGAAGAATACCGTTCATTTTCCAGTTTCCTGCAATCAAACAACGGGTTGCATTTGTCATTAACTTCCTCCCCAGAACGCACTTCGTAAGACGTGCAAAATGGGCGCGAAGTGTAGGAAATTCTGACAACAAGGCAAGAGAAACTCTTGAAGCCTTGACAATCGTGGCATCTTTTCAAGGTTTTAATGTACTGACAATTGGCTTAGGAAACAGAAATATAAATAACTTGTGCATTTTAATTTCCGTTCCTAAGCTTGCCGCAGCATATACAGATAGTCTTAAAATATGCCATCGTCAACGGCAAGTAATAAGGGAGTGATTCTATGACTCTGGATACAAAATGGTTGGAAGAAAAGGTGCTTTTACGCAAGCTGGATAGCGTAGAAATATCATTGCTTCAAAAATTACTTCAGATCACTGAATATGCTGCCAGTGAAAAAATAATGCTACAAGGTCAAGCTGGTGGCACCCTGTACCTGCTGCGTTCAGGAGAGGCAAACATTACTTGCCAAGGTAATGACCACGAAATACGCGTGGCTACTGCCCATGAAGCTTCATTGTTTGGTGAAATGTCATTTCTAACGGGTGAAGAAGCCAGTGCTTCCGTAACAGCACAAAAAACATGTATCGTATATAGCTTAACACGCACAGCTTACTCGGAACTGATGCAGAAAAATCAGGATTTGGTATTCGCTCTATTCACGCATCTTTTAGCGCATGCTGCCAGTGTCATTCGTCATATGAATGAGGAGCACTTGGCTTTACAGCACTATATTTCGGGTCGGCGAGTATAATCTAGATCCTGATGTAAATTAGATACTTGGAGAACAATATGATTGTGAGCCTGTTGGCAATTGTCAGCATTTTGTACTTGGCATTACAACTCGAAGATAAATTTAAAGTGCCGTCGCCATTGGGCTTAATTGTTTTATCATTTATTTTTCATGCCCTGATGGGGGATGTATTTATGTTGACTGGCGATGCTGAAAATTTTGCTTTGCTGGTGCTACTATTATTGCCCATTCTGCTGATTTCCGACTCACTTGAACTCAGTATTGCTGACCTAGAAGAGCACGGGCTAAGTTTATTTTATTTGGCGGTTGTTGCAGTGTCACTATCGGTGTTGGCGGCAATAGTGATGGGCAACACCTTATTCAGCGAATATCATTTATCCACTGCAGCTATTATCGTGTTGTTTGCGATGGTTCTAGCAACGGATCCTGTATCCGTTGTGAGTATTTTTTCCAAGTTTACACTGCCACACAAATTGAAAATTTTATGCGAAGGTGAAAGCCTATTTAATGATGCAACAGCATTGATTGTATTTGTTTTTATTGGTCTTTATGCCCTGGATGGCGGTGAAATTACCGCCACTTATGTAACCGAAGTAAGCCTGTTGATTGTGCTGGGCTCTTCAGCACTGGGTATCGCGTTTGGTTATGCTGGCTTGTTGCTGATGAAAACAACCACCAACCGCACAGCTGAAATGTTGGTATTGATTTTGGTGGGTTACGGTGGATTTGAATTGGCAGAGCATTTTTACACTGTATTGAATATGCTGGGCATGCACTCCCATATGCACCTCTCAGGTATTTTAACCTGTATTTTCGCGACCATTACCGTGAACCATGTATTGATGCAGGAGCAGGTTCATGAACGTGAAACAATTGCGCATGAAGAAGGTGTGTTACAAGAAAAATCATCCTCGCGTGGTATGATTACAGCAGCCATTCATAAAATCAAAGCCACCGCAGAAGAGCGGGAACGCCATGTGCGCAGCAAAGAAGACATTCAGTTATTGGCTTTGGTTGCCAATACGATGTTATTCGTAGCGATGGCTGAACTTATTGATATAACGCTGCTATGGCAGTATAAAACAGAAATTATTGTGATGTTTTTGGCAACCACAATCATCCGTGCTGCGATGATGGCCAAGTTTGCATTCATCACCAATCAAACCAATAAGATGGTCAATATCAACTTTCGATGGTGGGGCATCTTAACATTTGCAGGCATTAAAGGCGGCTTATCCATTGTAATGTTGATGATGATTCCTGCAACATTTGAGCACTTGGAAATGTTTAAAGCCGTGGTTATTGGCGTTATTTTACTTTCAACATTCATTTACTCAGGCATTCTGGTTGCCTTAATCACCCAAAATCAAGCAGCATTTTCTCGTGAAAAAGAGGCGGAAACAACACACTAACTTGGCTCTACCAATTTGAGACTCCTCTGACCTAGATCCTGCAAGTGTTTGTGCGGGCTAGGTCTGATTTAAAATAGCCAAATAAATGATTGGATGAGTCTTTTCAGTCTGTGACAGATGCTTTATATCATGGACTGAAAGTTTCATCTGTAAGTTAAGATGATATTTGAAGTTTTGTGATTGCCTCAATACCAGAACGAATCCGTTGCAATGACTCATCTGCACCCAGCAAGCCCAAAGTAATATCAATCGGTGGAGAAACTGGGCCGCCTGATAATACAATACGAATCGGCTGCGCCAATTTGCCCATATTCACACCTTCTTTTTCACAAATGCTTTCAATTAAAGCATGTGCAGATTCAGCTGACCATACAGATAACTTTTCACCTTGACCAATAAATTCTTGCAACAATGCAAACGTACCTTCTTTAAAATTCTTTTTTACAGCTTTGGACTGATACTCAGTGGGTGCAATATAAAAGAAGCGAGCACCAGCAGCCAAATCAATGAAGTTTTTCGAGCGCTCTTGTAAACACGCAATCACCGCAGCCAGATCTGGTTGGTCTGGCTGAATTTCGATATCTAGAAAACACGCAACTTCATCGACCAAAGCCACTGGCTTCGATGCTTTCATCCAATGCGCATTTAACCAGTCCAGTTTAGCCTGATCAAAACGAGATGCACTTTTCCCCACCGCATTCAAATCAAAAAGTTCAACCAGTTTTTCTTTGGAAAATACCTCATCATCACCATGTGACCAGCTTAATCGAGCAAGATAGTTCACTACTGCTGCAGGCAAATAACCCTGTTCACGATATTCAGTAACGGCTATTGAGCCATGGCGTTTGGACATTTTTGCACCATCAGCACCATGAATCAGTGGAATATGTGCAAATTTAGGGACTGGTAAAGTCAGCGCCTCATAAAGTTGAATTTGTCGTGGCGTATTATTCAAATGATCGGAGCCGCGAACCACATGCGTAATGCCCATATCCGCATCATCAACCACCACTGCAAGATTATAAGTTGGCGTACCATCAGAGCGCATAATAATGAGATCATCCAACTCACCATTGGGAAAACAAACATCGCCCAACACCATATCACGCACCCAAGTATCGCCTTCACTGGGAGACTTGAAGCGAATCACATACGGTTCATTATCAGGGAAAGCATCACGCCCGCGACAGCGCCCGTCATACATTGGTTTTTTACCCGCTAATTTTTGTGCTCCGCGCATATGATCCAAATCTTCACGCGAGCAATAACACTTATAAGCCTTTCCCTCATCAAGCAATTTATTCACTGCGGCAATATGTAGGCTCTGACGTGCGCCCTGATAAACGGGTTCACCATCCCAATCCAAGCCAAGCCATTGCATGCCATCAAGAATTACCTGGGTTGCTTCATCGGTGGAGCGCTCTTTATCAGTATCTTCAATACGCAATACAAATTCACCACCAAAGTGACGAGCATAAAGCCATGAAAATAAAGCAGTGCGAGCACCACCAATATGCAACATGCCCGTCGGGGACGGTGCAAAGCGAGTACGAACAGTCATATTTTTTTCCTATGATTCAACAGAAGTTTTCTACCTTCGAATAACATAATGAGAGCTTAAAAACGGGAGTTAAAAACACCCACAAAAGATAGTCGATGCGGCATACTAACAAAAATATACCCTTACTTCACCGCCCGAATCAAAATACCCGTTGATTCTCCCTGTCGGCTTATCTGCTCAGGCCAAACAGGAAAAATTCGAGCTGGTGAAATACCGCGATCAGTAAGGAATGTTTCAATCTGCTGCTGGGTTTGGCGAACACGATAAAGTAACGATTCATCCAACATGGATTGCCCCAATTCTGGTATTAACTCAATGCGCCAAGCCTTTTCAGCTTGCAGCAAGTGTAACGTCTTGCGCAAGCGCACCCGCTCATTGTGCTTCAATTTATCATGATGCCCCTCAGTACTATCGTGCAAACGAATGCTGGGTAAAGTGAGCACTGTTTCGTTATAATGATCAGGCTCTGCTTCTGTAGCTTTATCGGCTAGAGATGCCAACAAAGCCTGTCCCAAGCTATAGCTACTAAAAGGTGTATTCACCCAGTTGCCTTGTAGGGGCACCTGTAGATGAACATTCCCACCATTACGAATGCGGTCAAACAAAGCATGGGCTGTATAACCCGTGAAATCGGACAGTGATTGATTGGTAAAAACACCATCTTGAAGCTGGGCATGGCTTAGTGTCAGATTCATAAGCCCTTGATAATGCTGCGGCTGTTGATCCATAGGCCTTATTTTTATATCCGCAGAAATGCGACCACGGTTAAACACAGGAAGTTTTGAATTTTTTAGCCACGCTGCCACACGAAAAGGCAGGGCATGTTTCAGCGAGGCATCGAATGTTAGCCAAGGCACTTGCCCCCAAGGAAACCATATCCCATCAAAAGAAAAGTCGCCATCAGCAAGTTTGCCTCGCAATCGCATGACAATATCTTGACCTTCGTGCAAGTTAACGAGATTTATCGTGTCAGCTTCAAACCATACCGATTCAGCTTTCCCCAAACTAAATCGACCCTGCTCAAGCGTGACATGCTCAAGCTGCCAATCATCCAATGTAAATGGGGCTGATATATGTGGGCTGGTCGCGTTATTCGCATCAAGCACACCCATTGCTTGTGACCATGGCTTCAATGATGTTTGACCCGACCAGTCTGTTGCTTTCAAACTTTTGACATGTGGCGCTTGCCTGGAAGAAAACGAAATATCTTTCAATAACACACGGTCTGCCTGCCATAACCAAGCACCTCTATTCCACATGATATTTTTGCCATTTGCATCGCCTTGCAGCTGCCAGCCTTGACTATTCCAAAATCCAGCCAACTGTAGATCTACATTTCCATTCAGACTCGAATCCTGAACTAGATTCTGGGGCAAAGCATCTCGAAAATAGCGTAGCGGAACAGTCGTTGCTTCTAGTTTTAGAGATAGACCCAAATCCATAGCACTGTATTTATTGGCAACAGAACCTTGAACTTGCAGCTTCCACTTCCCTGTGATGTCGCTGCTTGTCGAAGCATTGAGAATGATTGTTTTTCCAAGCAATGAAGCATTGCCCTGCACATCATTCAACCAGATGTTTTTAGAAACATCACCTACCTGCATGCTTGAGAAGTGAATCTTAGGGAGCTTAAATTTCCATGCTCGCGACTGTATATCGACTTGCTCCCTAGCCTTTCCTTCTACAGCCTCTGCATCAGAAGAAACAGAATTAACACGCCATTGACCTTTCTGCATATCAATGGATTCAATGTTTAAACTACGCTGGGGCCATGTAAGCACGGCCTCTTGCATCGTCAGCTGCTGAATATACCAATCAACATCTGACTGACTCTGATAGCTTAAGTGGTAAATATTCCCTTCTTGTAAATGTAGTTGCCAACTCTGCGCATCACCCTGCCCTTTACCCTCCACCTGCAACAAGCCTTGTAAATATCCAGTAGCAAGTATTCGATGGTTGAAGACTGGGGCTGATGCCGCAAAGGTATGCAATGGCCAATTCATTGCTTGCGCTTCTCCCTGCCAGCCATCTTCATCGTAGCTCCCAAGAAATGTCAATTTCCCTTCTTCCTCACCCTGCCACTCTATATCTCCTGATAGCTTTCCTATTCTTTCACTTTTTTCCCAGAGTCCTTTGCCACTGACTAGCCCATCAAGTGCAGATAAACCCAAATACTTGCTCACTGACTGTGCTTTTAATTCTGAGAATGCCATACGCACATCATCATTTTGACGCTGAACATCAACAACGCCACCCCACATATCTCCCGATAGATTCCAGTGTTGCTGTTTTGGAGCACTAAAAAAAATGCCATGTGTTATATTTATGGGAGGAGAGGAGCCTTCCTCACTGGGTGTTTCACGTATCATAAGATCAAGATTTTCAGCATGCACAAGCCTCACAGAATCCAATAGGTCAGCCCATGGCAACCATGCTGCTAAAGCTTTTTTTTGCTGTAAGGTCTGCTGAAAAAATTGTTTGGGAAGAACAAGCTTAGCTTCTTGCAGCATTACCTCACGAATCTCCACTTGTTGAATAGATGCCGATAAGTTTCCGCGCAATAAAACAAAAGGGGCATAGAACTCAATGCCAGTTGCTTCCTCACCTGTTTTATCCGTCGATGCTTGCCATTGTATATCATGGATACTTAAAGCTCCGCGTAACATATGCAGGCGAACTTCACCGACATGACCGCCATACTGCTTTTCCCAAGCAGCAACCCACTGCTGAGCTTGCTGCTGGCTCCAAGCCTGAATGGAGAGGTGCAACGCAAGTAGCACCAGCATCGACACACTGATACTTGCCAAGTAACTACGCGCGGCAAGAGATAGGCGTGCAGTAGGCGTGTGTATCACCCCTGCAATTGGGCAATAACGCTCTGGTCTTCCAACGTCGAAATATCTGAGTTTATATCCCGTCCAGCAGCAATATCACGCAATAAACGGCGCATAATTTTACCCGAACGTGTTTTGGGTAAATTATCAGCAAAACGAATCGTATCAGGCTTGGCAATGGGGCCAATTTCTTTGCTTACGTGAGCCCGAAGAATAGCTTCCAATCCTTCAGATTCGGGCTCTTTTAATACAACAAATGCAAAAACAGATTCACCTTTAATATCATCGGAGCGACCCACAACCGCTGCCTCTGCCACGGCATGATGGGATACCAAAGCTGATTCAACTTCCATGGTTCCCAAACGGTGCCCTGAAACATTTAAAACATCATCCACGCGCCCCATAATCCAAAAATAACCATCTTCATCTTTGCGTGCGCCATCACCAGCAAAGTAATAACCCTTATGGGCAAACTTTTCCCAATAGGTCTCAATAAAGCGTTGCTCATCACCCCATACCCCGCGAAGCATTGATGGCCATGGTTTTTTCAATACCAAAAGCCCACCACCATCTTTAACATCTTCCCCTTCAGCATCAACAATGCCTGCAAATATCCCTGGTAGTGGCAGTGTTGCAGATCCTGGTTTGGTTGGTATAGAAAAAGGCATGGGTGCAAGCATGTGCCCCCCTGTTTCGGTTTGCCACCAAGTATCAACAATGGGGCAACGCTCTTTGCCAATGACTGTATGATACCACATCCATGCTTCAGGGTTGATTGGTTCACCCACAGTTCCCAGTACCCGTAATTTGGATAAATCATAAGCATTGGGATAATCATCACCAGCTTTAATCAATGCCCTGATGGCTGTTGGAGCAGTATAAAAAACAGTCACGCCATGATCCTGACAAATTTTCCAAATTCTCCCAGCATCGGGATAGGTGGGTACACCTTCATACATGAGGGTTGTACCACCATTACACAGAGGGCCATATACTGAATATGAGTGACCTGTAATCCAGCCTACATCGGCAGTACACCAAAAAACATCGGACTCAGGCTTGAAATCAAAACTGTACTGCATAGTTAAATGTGCCCACAACAAATAACCAGCGGTGCTATGTACAATGCCTTTGGGTTTTCCCGTAGAGCCTGATGTATAAAGAATAAAGAGTGGATGTTCAGCTTCAATGATAGTGGGTTCACACACATCTGCCTGCGCTTTCAATAAATCAACCCAATCCACATCACGATCTTCTTGCCAGTTTGTATCATGGTGTCCGCGTTTTACGATCAGCACATGCTCAACACTGTTGCAGCCTTGAGTCAAGGCCACATCCACACAGCTTTTTAGGTCATGAATAGCGCCACGTCTCCAGCCACCATCCGCAGTAATAACGGCTTTAGCACCAGTGTCTTCAATACGATCATGCAATGCTTGTGCGGAAAATGCAGCAAATACAACGGAGTGTGTTGCGCCAATACGCGCACATGCCAGCATGGCAATCGCCGCTTCTGGAATCATGGGCATATAGATGATAACACGATCACCTTTTTTAATACCTAGTGATTTTAAGCCATTGGCAGCAAGGCAGACTTCTGCCAATAGTTCGTTATATGTAATGCGACGGACATCACCAGGTTCGCCTTCCCAAATAATAGCAACTTGCTCGCCCAAACCGTTATTTACATGGCGATCCAAGCAGTTTTCAGAAAGATTAATATTGCCATCAGCAAACCAACGATAGAAAGGAGGATTACGCTCATCCAAAACTTGAGTAAAGAGCTTTTGCCATGTTAAATGTTGCTGCGCTAAATTTCCCCAAGTGCCCTCAAAATCCTTCTGAAAGGCATCAGAAGCAAGCTTCCAATCATGCAAGGATGAAAATAATGCCTTCGACTTTGGCGGTTCAAAAACACGTATTTCTTCCAAAGTGGATTGAATGGTTTCTTGCGTCATAACTAATCCCCCTCCATAACGCAGATGAAGCTTTTTCACCCCATGACATGAAACATCTACCACAGGCCTAAAAACCTCATTAGCTCATTTGTTTCATGCTAAAAATAGGCGCACATCAACGATGGGGTCTTATAGTCAAAAGGTCAAGGCTTCTAACACAAAAAAAGGCTGTGGAACGAATATTCCACAGCTTTTTTACCTAGTCGTATTATTCACGAATATTGAGGCTTAACGGCTAAGTTCAGCCTTTATTTTTTGCATCGCACGTTTCTCCAGCTGTCGAACACGCTCAATAGACACCCCAAGGTCTTCAGATAAGTCTTTCAAAGTCGCAGGCTCATCCGATAGATGGCGCTGCACCACAATATGTCGATCACGCACAGACAAAGCCTGCATAGCCTCCGACAGTTGATCTTTTTGATGGATTCTCCAATTGGACTCACTAATAATTTCCTCTGGCGAAGCTCCATTTGAAGGCAAAGAAGCAACCATGCTTTGACCTTCAATATCCACATCCAGTGACACATCACGCTGCAAAAATGCCGTCGCGGCTTCCTGATATTCAGTGCCACTCAAACCATACTCAGCACCCACTTCATCTGCATGCTGCCCATCCATTGCAGCAATGGAATTTTTGGCCTTCTGTAAACCGGCAAAGATACGCCGTTGCAGTTTATTGGTTCCAAGTTTGACAATGCTCCATGATCGTAAGATAAAGTCATGAATTGACGCGCGAATCCACCATGAAGCATAAGTCATCAAACGAAAGCCTCGATCAGGATCAAAGCGCTTTACAGCATGCATCAAGCCAAGTGTTCCTTCTTGAATCAAATCCATTTCCTGCAAACCAAAGTGGCGGTATTCGCGGGCAATCGCCGCCACACCATGCAAATTAGCCACCACCAATTCACGTGCCGCTTGGCGATCTTCTTGCTCATGCCAACGCCGTGCCAACCGCACTTCTTCCTCGCGAGATAGCTTTGATGTTTGTTTTACATCGCGGTAAAACAACGAAATACTCGACATATCAAGTGCCTGTGAAGCCAACTGAACCTCCTGCATCAATAATTTTGTGTGCTCTAAAACTGCATATGTATAATATCAAACTGCTACACACATGTCAACTTAGAATATCAAAGGTGTCCCGTCCAGGTGTCCGCCAGTAAGTCCCCCTGCTGATTTAAGTGTATTTTTTTATAAATCAGCGTTTGAAGACCCAGGTCAGGCTTTTCTATTATCATATTTATGAAGCTTATAACGGGGGCATCCATTATTGCCATACCAGAACAGCGAAACGTGGGTCAAACGGAAACGAGGGTCAGGCTTGTATTCTATGCTTTATTTGGCATAGAATGCAAGCCTGACTTGGTTTGACGCGCTCTGTTTTATTAACGATTGGGGGTGTTGAATCTATACTCAGTCCCGAATTATAGCTTTCTTCGAACTAGCTTATCAAATGCGCGAACGGTGAGTTTAAATGAACATGAAAGGCATACAGAAATCGAACTGCCATCATAATGACATATCGATTTGTTAACCTTCTATACGTTGGTATGGAGGTGACAATGCTCAATGTAGAAAGATTGACAGATGACTACTTGCCAAGCTTAAGAAACAAGCCTTTGATGCTACAAAGATCTTTGCAAGCAATGCTTCGTATACTTTTCCACGAAAAAGAATTAAACCGTTTTCAGACTACTTATCCATACTTAAAGGGTTTTGACTTTGTTGATAAGTTGTTGGAACACTTCGATTTTGGCTATTCATTAAAAACCAATGAGCGAGAGCGAATTCCCGAAAAAGGTCGGGTTGTTATTATTGCGAATCATCCTATTGGCTCGCTGGATGCAGCGGTGCTTGTGCATTTGGTGGGAGAGATTCGACGTGATGTAAAAGCGGTAAGTAATCAATTGTTGTCTGGCATCCAGCCTTTAGCCCCGCTGCTGTTACCTGTCGATAATATGGGTGGAAGGAGTAGTCGTGAGCAATTGAAAGCTGTTTACCAGCATTTAGAAAAGGAAGGTGCGGTAATTATTTTCCCCGCAGGTGAAGTCTCGCGTATGAGTCCTACGGGTATTCGGGATGCTCGTTGGAACAGTGGTTTCTTACGCATGGCAACAGCAGCACACGCACCCATTTTGCCCATTTATATTGATGGTCGAAACTCAATATTTTTTTATGTGCTGTCTTTATTTTCAAAACCGCTATCGACGTTATGGCTGGTGCGTGAGATGTTTAAACAAGCCAACCGTTCGGTGCATATTTCAATTGGCAATGCCATTTCATTTGATAGTTATCAGCGAGCAAACCTGCCTTTAAAATCACGGATAAAACTATTTCAACGACACCTATACCGCATTGCAACGCAGAGAGAACCTGTGTTTGCGACCTCTAAAGCTATTGCTCACCCAGAAAAGCGCCAGCCATTACGGCAAGAAATTCATGCCTGTGAGTTGCTTGGAAAAACAAGTGATGGCAAACATATTTACTTATTCGACTTCAATTCTGATTGCAGCATTATGCGAGAAATTGGTAGGCTGCGAGAAGTTTCTTTCCGTGCTGTTGGTGAAGGCACGGGAGAGCGGCGTGATGTCGATGCTTTTGACCCTTATTGCCAGCAAATTATCCTTTGGGATGAAGAGCAATTAGAAATTGTTGGGGCATACCGTATGCGTGCTACGCAAGATAAGGCTCAGCAAGAGCTTTACAGCGAGACATTGTTTGATTTCCAACCGTTGATGGCACCTATTTTAAAACATGGCCTAGAGTTGGGTCGAAGCTTTGTTCAACCAAGCTATTGGGGTAAGCGGAGTTTGGATTATTTGTGGTTTGGTATTGGCGCCTTTTTACGCCGCAATCCTGATATTCGCTATTTATTTGGCCCTGTGAGCATTAGTAACAGCTTTCCACCTACGGCGAAAGATATGTTGGTTGATTTTTATACGACCTACTTTTCCAGTGATGTATGTTTGGCCACAGCGCGATTGCCGTATACCTTGAATGCTTCGAATTATGAAGGATCTCAAGAATCCTTTAGTGGAGGGGATTATAAATTTGAATACAATCAGCTAAAGCATAAGCTAAAATACCTTGGTTGCAGTGTGCCCACGCTATTCAAGCAATATGGAGAGCTTTGCGATGAGGGTGGGGTTTATTTTCTTGATTTTAATATTGACCCAGGTTTTGCAGACTGTGTGGATGGCTTGGTTGTTCTTGATTTACATAAACTTAAAGCGGCTAAGCGTAAGCGCTACATTGATATTGCCGATGTAACTTTCAGTAAATTATAAAATAGATCGTAGCTGTTTAGGTGCAACTATTCAGACCCCCTCCATCTTAATAGGTGAAGGTAGCCGTGGGACAGGCAAACCAGCTCTTCGATTTGAGATTACTTCAGCAAGATACTTCCATGGCGACTGCTGCCGTAGACGGCATGTCTCTATCACACT
>JAUZQT010000053.1 GCA_030950825.1 Mariprofundaceae bacterium
TGGTGAATACGTACCAATGAAGGAAGGTAAGAAGGCCTAATCGGTCTTCTTTTACTATAAGACGGAGATATATATGTCTGCAAAGCGTTATGAAAACAATGCTGCGATTCGTCGCTCGCGCCGTGTTCGTTCAAGAGTTAAAGCTTCTGGACGTTTGCGTTTGAGTGTTTTTCGTTCAGCACGCCACATTTATGCACAGGTGATCGATGATGCCCAAGGTAAAACTTTGGCAACAGCATCTAGCCTAGACTCAGATGTGACGGGTGGTGGTAATTGTGCCACAGCGGAAATCGTAGGTAAGTTATTGGCTGAACGTGCCACAGCAGCAGGTATTTCTGTTGTTGCATTTGATCGTGGAAGTTATCCATATCATGGTCGCGTTAAAGCACTGGCAGAAAGCGCTCGCGCTGCCGGATTGAAGTTCTAGGGGTTATACATGATCAATGCTGAAGAATTGGATTTAACCGAAAAACTGGTCACAATTAACCGTATTTCTACTGCAACTGCCGGTGGCCGTCGCATGGGATTTACTGCGTTGATGGTTGTTGGTGATGGTAGTGGGCATGTTGGTTTTGGTTATGCCAAAGCTAAAGAAGTGCCCGAAGCGATTCGCAAAGCAAACGAAGTTGCTCGCAAAACAATGATTTTTGTGGATCGTAAAGATGAAGCAACAATTCATTACGCAACAACTGGCATTCAGGATGCATCGCGTGTGTTGATGAAGCCTGCATCTGAAGGTACAGGCGTGATCGCTTGTGCTGCAGTGCGTGCGATTATGGATGCTGTAGGGATTCGTGACATTTTGACTAAAAGTCAAGGTTCTCGTACTGATCTGAACGTTGTTCGCGCAACATTTAACGGCTTAAAAGAGTTAGAAAGCCCTGAGCAAGTTGCTGCACGTCGCGGCAAAGCTGCTTAATTAATTAGAGGCAGGAGCAATCATGGCTAAGAAAGAAACTATCCGCGTTCGTCAATTTAAAAGTGGTATTGGTTATCCAAAAGATCAGAAAGCTACATTGGTAGGTCTTGGATTTCGTCGTATGAATCAGGTGGTTGAGTTAGAAGATACCCCATCAGTTCGTGGTATGGTGAATAAGATCAGTCATATTGTTCGTATTGAGTCTGGAGAGCAACAATGAAGTTGAATGAACTGAAATCAGACGAAGGCTCTCGTTTCACACGTAAGCGTAAAGGTCAGGGTATTGCTACAGGCAATGGCAAGACTGGTGGTCGTGGTCATAAAGGTCAGAAGTCACGTTCTGGTGGTAAAGTGATGCGTGGCTTTGAAGGTGGTCAGATGCCTTTGATTCGTCGTGTGCCTAAGCGTGGTTTTACACCGTTGACTCGCACGCGCTTCCAAGTTGTAAATATTGGCCAATTGGCTGGTTTTGAAGCGGGAAGTAATGTGGATGCATCGGCGTTGTATGCTGCTGGTTTGGTTCGCAATGCTGTAGATCCGATTAAACTATTGGCTACAGGTGAGTTAAAAGTAAAACTAAACATCTCTGTTGCTGTTGCATCGGCTACTGCTAAATCTGCGGTAGAAGTTGCGGGTGGCACATTGGCTGAGGCAGCCTAATGGCAAAAGCTGGTGGTGTTGGAAGTATTGGTCAGATGCCTGAGCTAAAAAGCCGTATTTTATTCACTTTAGGCATGTTGATTGTCTATCGTTTGGGCGCGCATATTCCGGTTCCGGGTATTGATGCCAGTGTTTTGGCTCAGTTCTTTAGTCAGGCTCAAAATAGTCTTTTGGGTTTGTTTGATATGTTTTCAGGTGGTGCGTTGTCACGCCTAACGATTTTTGCCTTGGGCATTATGCCTTACATTTCAGCTTCTATTATTATCCAGTTGATGACCATTGTATCTCCTAAGCTTGAGCAGTTGAAAAAAGAGGGTGAAGCGGGGCGTCGTAAAATTACTCAATACACCCGTTATGGCACAGTTGTGTTGGCTGTGTTTCAAGCGATTGGTATGTCTATTGGTCTTGAATCATTTTCTGTTGCAGGCCAAGCGGTGGTAATTGACCCTGGTGCGGGCTTCCGTTTTATTACTGTTGTAACATTGGTTTCTGGCACAGTCTTTTTGATGTGGGTGGGTGAACAGGTTACTGAACGTGGTATCGGTAACGGTATTTCGTTAATCATTTTTGCAGGTATTGTTGCTGGGTTGCCAGCAGCTATTGGTGGAACATTAGAGTTGGCGCGAACTGGCGAGTATACACCTTTTACAGTTTTAGGTTTGTTTATCATGGCCGTTGGCGTGACAGGTTTGGTTGTTTGGTTTGAGCGTGCTCAACGCCGTATTCCGGTACAATATGCTAAACGTCAGGTGGGTAACCGTCTGTATGGTGGTAAAGCATCATTTTTGCCTTTGAAAGTTAATACTGCGGGTGTGATTCCACCTATTTTTGCATCATCTTTGATTCTTCTTCCTGCAACTTTTGCACAGTTTAGCAAAGGCTTGGAAGGGTTTGAGTGGATTGGTGATATCTCTGCAGCACTATCTCCAGGCGCATGGTTATATATGTTGTTGTTTGCAGGATTAGTGATATTTTTCTGTTT
>JAUZQT010000054.1 GCA_030950825.1 Mariprofundaceae bacterium
TTGAGTTGCGCACTACAATTCCAGCCAAAGCAATCATGCCAATCATGGATGTGGCGGTGAAAGGCTGGCCTGTAATCCAATGCCCCGGAAAAATTCCAATCAACGTTAAGGCCGTGGGAGCCATCACCAACATAGGCAAAATTAACTGCCCATAATAAGCCACCATGAGTAAATAAATAAGCATCAAACCCACAATAAATGCCGCACCCAAATCACGAAAGACATCCAAAGTCAGACGCATTTCACCATCCCAAAGCATATGATAGCCAAAGGTATTTTCTGGCTCTGTTAGTCCAAAGTGCATACCGCCCGTTTTCAATATCACACCAGGAATAACTTCGCTCCCATCCAGCTTTTCATCCATATCCAGCAGCGAGTAGACTTGGGATCCTTCTTTGGGTTCACCACTGACATAAGCCACAGGATGACCATCTTTGCTAAAGATTGGCTTGGAAGCAATCTGTTTTTCAACCGTGGCAATAGCAGATAATGGTATTGAGCCATGTTTGGAACTAATATAAATGCGATGTAAGTCTTCTACATGGGCACGCAAGTCACGTGGTAATTGCACATGCAAAACTACTTGATGACGTTCATCTTGTGTATGCACCACACCAAAGTGATACCCTTGTAAAAAATCACGCAGCGCTGTTTCTACCTGAGCCGTAACAATGCCCAGACGTGCTGCTTTTTGCTTATCCACATGTATATTGTATTGCACTTGATCAGCACCAACCGAATCATCAACATCCACCACATCATAAGTATTGGCAAACACATCACGCACGCGGGCTGCAATTTTACGTTGTTGCGCATAGTCAGGCCCATAAATTTCAGCCAATAGCGTGGCACGTACAGGCGGGCCAGGTGGATCTTCCACCAATTTCACTGAAGCATGTGGATGCTTGGCCAACATAGGTGCAAGCTTGGCTCGCAAATCCAAGACAATATCGGAGGAGCTTTCACTGCGCTGGTGTTTGTTGATAAGGTTGACACGAATTTCCCCCAAGTGTGGGGCCTCACGGAACAATGCTGCGCCGCGCAAAATGCCGTTAAAATCAATGGGGCCGCCACGTCCGACAAAGCTCTCATAATCTTTCACCATTGGGTGCTGGCGCAAAACATCACCAATTTCACGCGCCACAAGATCAGTCTCTTCTAGGGTAGATCCTTCGCTTAAATCCAGCGTGATATTAAAAGTATTCTGATTTCCTTTGGGTAGCATTTTCAATTCAACCGTACCAGCTGTGAGTGGCCCATTGATGCCTGATGGGCGCATAAATTGCCACCCTGGTTGCCACATGGCGCCTGCAAACAATACGACAACAAACAAAGCAAAAACACGACGTTTGTTTTTATTTTCAATCAAAGGTACAGCCAGTTTCATATATGTTCGATGTACCCAGTCTTTTGGCTGTGAATCTTTTTCTTCCATGGTGGGTGCGATTATTTTGCAAGGCAACCAACGCTGTGCAATCCAAGGTGTAAAGGCATAAGCAATCAATAGCGATGCCGCCATCGCTAGGGGTGCATTGAATGGAATAGGTGCCATATATGGCCCCATCATACCTGTGACAAAAGCCATCGGAATAAAAGCAAGAATCACCGCGATGGTGGCAATGATGGTTGGTTTGCCCGTTTCATTGGTTGCACGAATAATCAAAGCCGCTTTGTCCGATAAATTATGAACACCTTGACGCAAATGCCGATGAATATTTTCAATCACTACAATAGCATCATCCACCAATAAACCCAAAGCAAGAATCAAGGCAAACAGTGTGATGCGGTTAATCGTTTGATCGGCAAGAAAACCAATCGCCAAAACGACAAATAGGATGATTGGGATGTTCATGGTGACAATGGCGGCTTCACGCCAACCCAAAAATAGTAATAAAATGGCAATCACCGTGGCAATCGCAATGCCTAGGTGTTCCACAAGCAGGTTCACGGCATCATCAGCGCGCTTGCCTGAATCGCGGGTGATGTTCACCTGCACATTATCAGGAATAAAATCCCCCTGAAGCATGGCAAGTTTATCCGCAATACTTTGGGTTACAACAACAGCATTGGTGCCACGTTTTTTTGCCAGAGTAATGGAAACAGCTGGTACTTCAGGCTCACCTGTTTGTGAAGCTTGCGCCCATGATGCTCCGCCAAAAGCAATACGATGGAATTGATTGGCTTCGGAAAGGCCGTCCTGAATCGTTGCAATATCCCGCAAGTAAATTGGTTTATTTTGCCATTCGCTGACCATCAACTGACCGACTTGTTGTGCTGTTTTTAAATAACCATCCAACCAAATACGTGTTACCTGTTGATCTCCAACCAGTGTGCCCACTGCTCCACCACGGTTGGCGGACATCAAAATTTGGTGTAATTTATCCAAGGTAATCCCATAGGCTGCCATTTTAGCAGGATCGATCTGAATGCGGATTTCACGGTCTTGCCCACCAATAATATCAGCAACAGAAACCCCTGAAAGTGGTGCTAATTGATCTCGGACACGCTCTGCTAAACGTTTTAATGCCAAGCCATCCATAAACTCAGAGGATAAAGTCACCACGGAAACAGGCACATCATCCACATCCATAGGCTTCACCAATGGCTGCGATGCTCCGACTGGCAGGCGATCCAAATTATGCATAATCCGATCATATAACTTCACCAAACTGGTTTCTTTGTCTGCGCCTACCTTAAACATCACCGTTACCACAGCCATCGAATCCATCGCGGTGCCGTAAGTATGTTCCACATCCGTCATTTCACGCAAGACCATTTCCAACGGTCGCACAATGAGATTTTTAATTTCCTTAGGGCTTGCACCCTGCATTTGCACAATAACATTGGCTGCGGGCACATCAATTTGTGGATTTTCTTCACGCGGCGTTATCATCAATGCCAAGGCACCCATGAAAAAAATAAGTATACAAACAATCGGCGTAATATTGCTATGCATGGCAAATTTCCCAAGCTTTCCTGCAATATTTAAGGCCTCTTCCTTCACCTCCGTCTTCTGACTCATGGCTGAACCTTCATACCACTGAGCAATGCAGGCTTCCCACCCCAAACAACACGATCACCAACATACAACCCTGCCAGCACCTCAATCATATTCGACCTTTTTTGTCCCAATCGAATCTGTCGATAGTGCGTCATGCTCATTTCATCCATCACATACACAGCATGCAAGCCTGCACGTGAAATAATGGCTTCATTAGGCAGTAAAAGAGCCTTGCGCATGCCTGTATCAAAGCCTGCTTCAGCATACATGCCAGGGTGAATATCAACGACCGTTGGTAAGGCAATTTTAACCAAAAACTGATGCGATACAGGATCAGCGGCCTGAACAACTTGGCGCACGGTTCCTTGAAACTGTTGTTTTAATGAAGGAATTTTAACATCCACCGTGTCGCTCTCATGGATACGCCCAACAAACTGTTCTGAAACATACGTCTTCACCAGTAGGTTGCTTGGATCCTCAATACTTAAAATAGGCATACCCATTGCAGCCAAATCACCTTGAGCCATACGCTTCTCAACAATTACACCTTTTACAGGTGAAACAACGTTGGCATAACTTAATTGATGCTTGGCTTGCTTGACTTGTGAGCGTGCCACTTGATAACGAAGTTTCACCTTATCGGCTTGCTGTGGCGTGATCGCTCCTGCTTTTAACAGGCTTGCATAGCGTATCATTTCAGCTTTGGCATTGCTTAAGTCTGCTTTTGTCTGAATTAAGGCTTGCTTGGCATTCACGGGGTCAATACGTAATAACACCTGCCCTACTTCGACATGATCTCCTTCTCGCACTTTCATATCACGAATATAACCAGGTAAACGCGCACTAATGGAAACACGGTGATCCGATGTTACTGTGCCGCTGGTCATATAGTGTACGGCAACATCTTGCCATACCATTTCAAGCTGATGGGATACTCGAACATTCATGGGCTCATTTGAAATAGTCCCTTTTTCTTCAGTGCATGCATTCAAAAGCACTGCTAGTATAATAGTCACTGTCAGTTGTTTCACATATATCATTGATTTCATAAAATAGATTTCTCACTTAATAAACCCGCAGCCAGCAATAAGGCTGCGTTTGCAAGGATAACATCATATTGAGCACGTATCCGCGCGACTTGTGATATATCCATTGCCACCTGTGCATCCAAAACACTGGCAGTTGTTTCTAGCCCCTGCCCATAGCGCAAGGAAAGAATACGTAATGCTTCTTGTGTTTGTTTGAGTGCTTCTTGCTCACGCTGCAATCTATTTTGAGCCAATTTATGGGAGCGCCATGCTTGTCGCACCTCATTATTGATGGTTTGACGCTGATCAATGATTTGCCATTGCAGCGCTTGATAGGAAGATTCCACAACACGTTGTTTGGCGTGATCTGCGCCACCATTAAAAAGATTCATACGCATCATAATACCAATCGAACTACTACCATTTTTCAGCCCTACAGTTGTACTATTCCAATCCTGAGATGCCACCAGATTGATTTGCGGCAAGTCACTGGCATAAGCCTGCTGACGACTATGTGATAGACTTTGTAAACGCTGCTGCATGGCTAGAAAATCCAAGCGTTTCTCAGGCGCTTGCAATAAAAGATCTTCCAACGATACCTCTGGCATCAAGACTGAAGCTTGTGATAGCTCTGGCTGCTCCCGCGACGTACTTAACCCCATCAATAAAGCCAACTGCTCCAAATTTGTCTGATAGTTGTTGCTAGACTCATCAACAGCGACTTGGCGGCGCAAAACATATACATGAGCAAGCATCGCATCACTGGCTATCGCCATACCCTTCTTCTTTAAGGCCACAACATCGCTCCAGCGTTTTTTTGCTGCCTCAACAGATTTCTTACTCACTTCAATCTGTTCCCAGCTTTGGCGCGCTTGAATATAGACTGCAATCGTTTGATACATTTTCTGCTGTTTTTGAAAATCAAAGTGCAGTGCTGTGGCTTCAAGTTGGGCTTCCGCTTCTTTTTGTGCAGCTGATAGCGCCCCTCCAGTAAACAAAGGCATACTTAATCCCAAACGAGACTGGTAGTTTTGTTGAAAGCTGGGGTGATTTAATGTGTTTGGAGAAAAATCTGCGACACTGACTGATTTTTGATTCAGCTTATTACCAAACACTTGTAATGGCGAATTTGTATAAATCCAGCCTGTCGACATGTCTATTTTCGGCATACGATTCCCTTTCGCACGCTTTATCATTGCCTTTGCCTGATTTACGCTTTGCGATGCTGCCAACAACTGTCTGTTATGTTGCATTGATTGCGACACACTCTCTTTCAATGTTAGCACTTCACCTGCGTTGGATAGCATTGGTAAAAATGCAGAAAGTATTATTATATAACGCTTTATTGATATGTTTGATAAAAAAAACACCTGCTTACCCCTCCCGAGTTTTCTTTTCAGTATCCACAAAACACATTTCTGGACAGTAAATTTTTTTCAATGCTTCCACCAATTCAGCAAAAGCAGGGTTAGCAATATGATAATATACTTGCTGGCCACGCTTTTCGTTTTGAAGAATGCCCATCAAACGCATTTTGGATAAATGCTGCGATAAATTGGATTGTGATGAGCCTGTAGCTTCCATGAGTTCCGCGACACACATCGGTTCTGCCAACAAGTGACACAACACGCTCAAACGCAATTCATGTGCAATGGCGCGTAGACCCTCACTGGCAGCGCGGACTTTATCCTTGGGTATACTTTGTGAAAGATGTGACATAAAGCGAACTATAGATAAACTTCATAATATTAGCAATAACTAATAATAGAATATAAAACCAATTACAGTGATTTTTTATACAGCATTGCAGTGACAATTAAAAACAAGCTCATATTGGCATCTACTGGCGTCTACTGGCTACGAACAAGTGTATTACTGTCAGTATGCTCAAACGTTTTACCATAAATATTCAGCATGATTGCTTGTTTATAACTTAGTCTATCACCTTCAGTGGTGAAAACTTGGCTAAATGCAGTGGTTTTGGCGTTGTGCTCCATAAACGCAGATTGTGTAATACCACCTTCTGCATTTGTTGATACTTCAATCACGTTTCCAGCTTCATTAACTTTGCCGCATGCTACCACGCCCACACCACGCGGAATGGTAAATGAATGGGTAATCACACCCGTTGCTGCATCCCACGACCAATAACCCACTTGATGATGGAATACCTCACCGTTTTCAGCACGTTGCACGATTTGTTTGTAGTGTAGCACAGCCAAGGTTTGTGTTTCCGCATTACTCACATCACCAACGATCTCAAAGGTAATGGTTTCAAAGTAAGGGTTGTTTGCTTGCCCGCTTGGCTCTGGAGCAATATCTGTGCCTTTATCACCCTTCCAAACACCAATCAGTTGCGTTAATGGTCCAAAGTTAATTTTAGTCATGATCACCCATTTCTAACCTGAATAATTCAGGCTAAGTGCTGCAGTAGTTAGCAAAAAGTATAAATCGTACGCAAACCAGGTCAGGCCTTTCTATTATCATATTTATGTAGCTTGTCACGCATTTGCTCAACTGTATCCCTGAACTCATCCTCTTGCAGCATGCGCTTGCGTATGCGACGAACTCTGTTGCTTATCGTTGCGAGGTCTCGATGG
>JAUZQT010000055.1 GCA_030950825.1 Mariprofundaceae bacterium
TCGATTCCCTTGTGCTCAATCTTTGGAATTACTTCCGCCGACCCAAGGTTCACTTCCCGGCGGATGGCTAATCCTTACCGGAGCGGGATTTTCACCCACCAGAATAAACGACCTTGCCCGGCCGCACTGTGAATTATTCAGATTAAATACTCAGCAGGCGAATAGAAATTTTGATGAGCTTTTGGCTTTATTTAGACATTATTTGACAGGGCTTTGAGCATCATTAATATCTTTTAATATTTCACATATTGAATGCTTTGGATAACTTATCATGTTTAACAAGAACTATGCAACACGCTTTGATGAACGCGACATCGCTTTAAATGATGGTACGCATCAACTTTCTTATGGCGAGCTTCGCCATTATATCCAATATTTAAACCAACAAATGGAGGCTTTATCGATCACGGAAGAGGAACGAGTCTTGATTCTTCTGCCTAATGGTATTCATCATATTATCGCTGTTTTTGCGGCTTTTTCTTTAGGCTGTGTTGTTGTACCGATGGACATAGAAAGCAGTGAAAGTCGGCTCAAACAGGTGGTTGAATCTGTTCAGCCTGTTTTATGCATTACCTTTTTAGCAAGTGATGTGTTGGACGGTGTTCAGGTGCTTAATATTGGAAATATATTGCATGAACCCAACCATAATGACAACGATATTTTAAATGTAAAAAAGTTTGAACGGGCTAAACTTTTACTGTTTTCTTCTGGCTCAACAGGTCAACCTAAAGGCGTGGTTATTACCTACCAACAACAAGCTCATATTACCAAAAATATTGCCGCTCGGGTCGGTACCAAAAAAGGTGATAAAGAGTTGTTGCTTGCACCAAGCTCCCACTCGGATGGTTGGCAACGTGTGATGGTTGCGCTTTATTCAGGCGCACAAATTGTTTTTCCTCAAGGGCTTCTTTCAGTGAGCAATATTCTTGAAACGATTGCCGAAGAAAAAATCACCACCTTATTCATTCACCCCACCTTGTTGCGCTACCTCTTAAAAGCAAAAAAAGATAAGGTTATTAAAGCATTGCAATCCTGTCACAGCATTAAAACAGGTGGTGCAAGCCTGCTTCCCGATGAACTGGAGAGGTTTCTTTCGCTTGTGCCCAATGCCAATGTTTATGTTCATTATGGCATGTCTGAAAGCCCGCGCTCAACGATGGCAAGTATGAAATGTGGTGCTACAAATTTGCATAGTGTGGGCACAGCTATGGCAGGTGTTACGATCATGATTGCGGATTTAAAAGGCCAACCTATGCCATGTGGTGAGATTGGTGAGATTCTTATTCAGGGCTTACATTTATCATCGGGTTACTGGAATCAAACGGAACTTTTTAACGATCGGTTTCATGATGGATGGTTGCATACAGGTGATTTTGGAAGCATGGATGAACAAGGTGCTTTGTACTTTCATGGGCGTAAAGATGATGTGATAAGCACTTCTGGTTATAGCTTCTACCCAGCCGAAGTGGAAACTTTATTGGGAATGATTCCAGATGTTCAAGAGTATCTGGTGCTTGGTATACCTGATCCTAAAGGCATGATTGGTGATGAACCTTGGTTATTTTTAATTCCTGAAGAGGATAGTCAGTGGGAGCCGAAAAAGTTCTATGATTATGCGAAGCCTCGATTGGAAAAGCACATGATGCCCAGGCGTATGATTGTTGTTTCGTCTATCCCCAAAACAGCATCTGGAAAAGCAAACCGAAAAGAGATGATTGAACAATTTAAACGCCAAGGAAGATCTGAAAATGACACGTGAAACCATTATTGAAAAACTTAGCCATTTCCTAAGTAACGAATTTCCTAATCAAGGTGGGGTTCTTGAAGAAAACACCAATTTACTTTCAGATTGGTTTTTGGACTCGCTGGGAACACTTGAAATTGCGATGTTTCTTGAGGAAGAATTTGATATTGATGTGCAACGCGCCGACATCAATGGTGATAACTTTCACAGCATGGGAACCCTGACCGACTTCATACTTTCTCGCATCTAGTCTATGCCTGAACTTTTATTATCAGGCCGCGGCCTGTGTGACGCAAAACGTGCAGCGTTTGATGTTCATAATGGATATGTCGTTGCGAGCGTTCTTACTGTCATCGCTATCTACCTCTATTTTTTTACACATATCGCATTGTTACTGCATATCCCCATGCCAGAAGAATTGGCTCATACACTACATATCTGGCTGCCACATTTTTTTGATCGTGATCACAATATTGACTCTAATGTTGTCATTCAGCTAACTCAGCTTTACCCCAACAATGATAGCGAACGTATGGTTTACTACTTTCTTCTAATCGGTGCTTTTTTATCGGCTTATTTTTTACCCATTGCCCACAAACAGACCGCCATTGTTTTATGGGCCATGCTTACCATTGGTGTTTTATATGGTATCCCAACATTGGCTGGCTTGATTTGTGCGCATATGACGGTGTATTTGGTATTACACCCCAAACGTGATCAACAGGCTATGTTTTATGGGGGGATCCCAGGCGCTTTTCTTGCCATTGCTTTGGTCTTTTCACATGAACCATCACCGCTTAAACACGTGTTGTTTATGCTTTTACCCATCGCCACGTCTATGCTTTACTGTTTTGTTCTTATACCTGTCTTGAAACATAAAAAGTATGCCGCGATTCTCCAAACGATGGTGATTCAGTCTGCCATTATCACGGTTTTTTCTGGCGCTATCATCAATGGTATTTTAGCAGAAGAATTTTGGAAGTTGCCACTAGGGCTCCTGTTTTTCTTTTGGCATTGGGAACGCCTTATCATGTATCACATTGATTATAAAGATGGTTGTGTGCCCAATAATGTCAAACCATTCCAATATTTCGCTGTTTTTTTCTCACCCGGTGGTATTCCCAACCTCATTGATCGTGTCTGTATTGGGCAAGGTTATACCTATGTGCACACGAAGTTTTTATGTAAAAATAAAAATATTATTGTGATGAGTGGTGTCAAACTTTTATGTTTGGCTTTGTTATATCTGGTGATGGGTGATTGGTTCATCACTGCCATCAAAACATTTTTCGAAGGTTTGGGTTTCCCCATTTATGGTGGCTCAACACATCAGCTTGTAGGCCACTATATGGATGGTGAAGCCATTGGAACATTGTCCGTGCTGACCGTGACC
>JAUZQT010000056.1 GCA_030950825.1 Mariprofundaceae bacterium
GGGAATTAAATAACATGTGCATTTGAAGCGCAGTGTTTTTGTTCAGCATGAAGGCGCAAAAAGCGAAGCATAGCCTGCTATGTAAGCTTTTTTTGCAACGCCCATGCTGGGCAAAAAGACAAGCATGAATTGCGCAAGTTATTTAATTCCCGTTCCTTAACAGAGTGCCTTGTGGGTATGCGGAATAGTTACCATTTTTTGAATTTACTGGAGAATCAATCCTGAACGTTTTTTTCATTCGAGCGCAAGCTTTTTATGCCTCCCAGCCGCCATAACACCCAAGCACCAGGCAAGGCAGCTATCGCTAAAATGATGATCCACAATGCAGCCATGGCTGTTGCGGCATCAGCGCTGGCACCAAAATATACGGCAAAACCAACATAACCAGCTTCACGTACGCCAAAGCCATTCAATGAGATGGGCAATGTTGCAACCAGAGCCACCAGCCCAACCATGATTGAAAATGCAGCCCAGTTCATGTCTAGGCCAACAGCTATGCCCAAAAACACATGGGCTTGCACAATCATCACTTGAAAGCTCAGCGATACAGGAAGGCTGCGCCACCACATCTGTTGAAATTCTGGACGATGCAGAGGTATTTTTTTCAGCACTGCAAGCTTTTCAGGAAGGTGTGTATGCAGCCATGGGTAAAGCAACATCACAAACCACATAGCCGCAACCATGGTTAGCCAGCTCCACCACCAAGCAGTTGGCCAGCTAAACATCAGCATGCTCACAGTTAATAATGCAATCAAAGCATACATACCGTTCACTCGATCCAGAATGACACTGGCAGCAGCTCGCAAACCAATGTTGGAGCGGCCATCGCCCTTGGCTAGTAAAATACCGCGTACCACATCGCCACCAATTGTTGATGGCAGGAATAGACTGGCAAACATGCCTAGAAAATAAAGCCGAATTTTACGCTTACGCGATACTTCAATGCCTAGGCCTTGGGCAATCCAAGCCCAGCGCAGCCCGCACAATACATAACCAGCCACCAGACAGAGCCATGCAGCCACAAGCCATAATGGGTTCACCATGGCAATGCGTTGCCAGACTTGGTTTAAATCCACATACATCAATACGGCGTATAATAGTCCGAAAGTGAAAATTATTTTTAATGCAAGAATAAAGTGAGGGTGCGACATGTGGGCAACGTATCAGATTTATTTGGCAACAACAGAGTCAAGCGATGTAGGTCAGCATGAAACAAGTTATTTTTTCCCTGAACTGCCAAAGCCACCACTGCCACGCGCGGTTTCATTTAGGCTGTCCACACACTGAAAATTGGCCTGAACAAAAGGCGCAATAATCATTTGGGCAATACGATCGCCGCGTTGAATGGTAAAAGAAGTGTCGCTATGGTTGATTAGGATGACACCAATCTCACCACGGTAATCTGCGTCAATGGTGCCCGGGCTATTGAGCACTGTAATGCCGTATTTTAATGCCAAACCAGAACGCGGACGAATTTGTGCCTCGAAATATTCGGGTAAAGCCATGGAAAAACCTGTTGGGATTAAGCAGTATCTGTTGGGTTGCAGCACCACATCAGTCTCAATGGCGGCGCGCAAATCAGCGCCTGCGGCATGACTGGTGGCATAAAATGGTAAATCAAGGCCTTCACCATGGGGAAGCTTCTGAATCTGAATGTAAGGGTTTGGCGTTGTCATGATGGTATCTCCATTATTTTATGAACAATCTGCTGTGCAAATTCATATTTACTTGAATTTTCAAGGGTGGACTGGCTGTGATGATCCAGCCACCAGCCACCAGCGTGATTGTTACCCATATTTTGTACATCATTGGCAACGATGGCATCAACGCCCTTTTGAAGCATTTTATCTTTTGCAAAGGCAAGGTGGTTTGAGCTTTCAACCGCGAATGCGACAACTTTTTTTGGGCGTTCTTGCATGGCTGCAATATGCGCGACAATATCAATATTGGATGTAAGCGAAACAGCAAGCTGGGTGGTGTCACCGCGTTTCATTTTTTCCTGTGATATATCAACAAAACGGAAATCACTGACCGCCGCAGTGGCAACAAACACATCGCAAGCCCGCCCACGATGTTCACAAACCAGTAACATTTCTTCGGCTGTTTGCACATTGTCACGTTGGATTCCATGTCCAAATTCTGGGGTTCTAGGGCCCGCAATAAGACTGACACGCGCCCCCATTGCCGCAGCAATTTGTGCCAAGCGTGCGCCCAGTGTACCCGAGGCTCGGTTGGTCAATAGGCGTACAGCATCCCACGGCTCCTCTGTCGGGCCAGCATTAATCACCCAATGCTCATCGCTAAGATTCTGAGGCATCAACAGTGGTAGAATCGCATCTGCAATATTTTGTGGTTCAGGTAAACGCCCACTGCCATGTTCACCGCATGCCAAAAATCCATCATTGGGCGCTAGTATCGCAAAACCAGATGTTTTGAGCTGTTGAATATTGCGTTGTGTGGCAGCCGATTCCCACATGGATGTATTCATAGCTGGTGCGAGCAACACAGGCACATCACAAGCCTGCATCATGGTGCTTAATAAATCATCAGCAATACCATGCGTAAGCTTGGCAATCAGATTGGCTGTTGCTGGCGCAATAACCACAACATCTGCCCAACGTACCAGTTGAATATGACCCATTTCACGTTCAAGTGTTAAATCAAATAAGTGTCGATGCACCTTTTCACCAGTTAAGGCTTCAAAGGTAAGAGGGGTAACAAACGCACATGCTGATTCTGTCATCACACAACGAATATGTGCGCCTTGTTTTATCAATAATCGAGCCAATTCGGCAATACGGTACACGGCAATGCCGCCGCCAATAGCCAGGAGGATTTTTTTGTGTTGAAACATCTGTTTGAACTAGGCTTGCAATATTTTGAGTGTTTCCAATACTGTTTCCACATGCTCTTTCACGCGCACTTTGCGCCAGATGTGTGCAACGATCCCTTTTGGATTGATGATAAAGGTAGAGCGTTCAACCCCTAGGTATTCTTTCCCATAATTCTTTTTCAGTTGAATCACATCAAAGGCCTTGCATAGTGCTTCTTCTGTATCAGCAATCAGCGGAAAATTTAATGCTTGTTTCTCAGTGAATCGCCCATGTGACTTCACGGAATCACGGCTAACACCAATAATTTTCGCATTGGCTTCTGAAAAATCAGCTAAGGCATCTCGAAATGCGCATGATTCTGTTGTGCAACCAGGTGTATTGTCTTTGGGGTAGAAATAGACAATCACCCACTGACCACGGTAGTCAGATAATGTTAAGCTACCTTCTGGCCAAGTTGGCAGGTCAATCTCAGGTGCAGCATCCCCTGTGTTTAAATGATAATCGCTCATTTCTTGCTCCTTGTATATATATATGCAACCTTATCATGGTTCATTTATTCGATGAACACAAAAATAACGTAAAAGGTGTCAATATGCAGCAATCCCCTATCACTTTCCAACCCAAAGCCGTTTTTTTGGCCGAGCCTCGTGGCTTTTGTGCTGGCGTGGATCGTGCTATTGAAATCGTTGAGCGGGCAATTAAGGTTTATGGTGCACCCGTATATGTGCGCCATGAAATTGTACACAACCGCTATGTTGTTGAAGATTTGAAAGAAAAAGGCGCTGTGTTTATTGATGAAGTGTCCGATGCTCCTGATGGTTCGCTGCTTATTTTTTCAGCGCACGGGGTGAGCAAGGCTGTGCAGGCTTCTGCCAAACAGCGTGATCTGCGTGTATTGGATGCAACCTGCCCACTGGTGACCAAGGTTCATTTGGAGCTGCTTCGCCATTACGAGCGTGGCAATCAAGTGATTTTAATTGGCCATGCAGGCCACCCTGAGGTGGAAGGAACCATGGGGCAGGCACCCGAAGGTGCAGTTTTGCTTGTTTCTGAGGCCGAAGATATTGCAGCGTTAAAAATTAATGATGCTAGCAAGCTGGCTTTTGTGACACAAACAACGCTCAGTGTGGATGATACAGCCAATGTGATTGAAGCTTTGCAAAAGCATTTTCCTAAAATTCAGAGCCCCAAACGCGAAGATATTTGTTATGCAACAAGTAATCGCCAAACTGCTGTGAAAGAGCTAGCCAAAAAAAGCGAGATTATTTTTGTTATTGGCTCAAAAAACTCATCGAATAGCAATCGCTTGCGTGAAGTCTCGGAGCGTTGTGGAACACCCGCTTATTTAATTGATGGTGTGGATGATATTGATATGGCATGGCTCAAAGGGAAAAAATATATAGGTATTACGGCAGGTGCATCAGCACCCGAAATTTTGGTGCAAAAATTGATTCATTTTTTACAACAATCAGGTGCAACAGTGATTCCACTTCAAGTTGTGGATGAGCATATTACCTTTAGTTTGCCCGAAGCCTTACGGGATTAGTAGGCATTATTATTCAAGTTAATAATTAATTCACCGTTCGCGTATTTTTATAGGAGAAACAACGAATGAATTATATCTTTAAAATCAATACGTTAATTCATATTCCCCGTAATATATAAGATATTCATAATATTCTTATATATCATCCATCCTCA
>JAUZQT010000057.1 GCA_030950825.1 Mariprofundaceae bacterium
TTGCAGGATTAGCATTCGACAGCTTGTTTTGTGGTGAGTCATTGAGCTTGCTTATCCCCCTATGAATTTTGCCTACCCATTTAGAATTTGAAAGAGCCTATATCTTATTGCTGGGTGTTTATATTGAGCTGATGGCACGCAGCACCTACAGTGAGAATGAACTGTATTTAATAACATCAGATTTAAAAGTAAAACACCTTAAAAGCTTTGAGCGCAGTTTTACGAACGGTGGAACAGGTGGTTCGAATACTGATGTTTCCTTTGTATATAATACCACAGGTAAATATTTTGCAGTTACTGAAAGTGGTCACTTCTTTACAGATAAGGTGGATGAAGATGGGAAGCGGATCGTAAACTATCCTCATAAAACTTACTATTTAGAATATAATGAGGAACAGAAAGAAGTCATTGAGGTTTCTTCACCGTTTTGAAAGTATGTTGTTTTGGGAACCGGGTTATTCATTGATCCGGGTCATGCTTTTCTATTATCTTATTCATGTGGCTTATAACGGGGTCACCCATTATTGCCATACCAGAACAGTCGCGTTTGACAAGATAAGCAAATAAGAAAGCCTGCCCAGCTCTGTAGTTCCTTTTGGGATCCGGTTCCGCCAGTTCCGTGTTAATGTTTGGCGTAGCACGAAAATTAATTTTGGTGAATTAAGTTTTCTTTTCAACAATTGAAAAATACGCACGCACACGAGTACACTCAGTTTTTCTAACTCTGAGATTGGGAAATTGAAGAATGCCGTACCCTGAATAGTTGCTGGTATCCAAGTATATTGCATTTCGGTGGGAGTTTGCCAATATTACAGCCTCTTAGCCTGCATTATTCATAAATACTGCCATGGCCACTGCTAATGTTTTTTTGAGAAGGTAAGTATCATGCATATTAAAAAATCCGAGCTGACAAGTTTGCATGAAGAAAATAGTTGTTTCAAAATTGAAGTGGGTCAACTTAAAAAAAAGCTACAAAAGCAGGCAGAAATTAGCCAATCATTGCTGTTAAAAAAAGATCATGTTGATCAGTTTCGACAACTGATTAATCAAGAGCGCGCGGAATGGGAAATAATTTTTGATGCCATTACTGACCCCGTATTTTTACACAATGGTGAGGGAAGTATTTTACACGCCAATCAGGCTTATATTCGTATTGCTGGGCAACCGCTTCAACATCTGATTGGCAAGCCATACTGGCATATTTTTCCAAAAATGACGAACGCATTGCCAGATTTTTGCAGGGGCTGTCATGATGATAAGGGTATTACCATGGCGATTGAAGATGTCGATGGATCCCGCTTTTTATCATATCGCCAATGCGTTCGATCTGTGGACAACGACTGCCGCTACATGGTTCATTTTATTCAAGATGTGACTGGGCAGTTACGAGCCAATCAGCTCTTAGAAACCACTGAAACCACTGAAACCAAGCTGCGACAGGCTTTGGAAGGATCCATTCAAGTTATTGCCATGACGCTTGAAGCACGAGATCCTTGTGCCGTTGGACATCAACTACATATTGCTGACCTAGCTCGCGCCATGGGTGAAAAGGCAGGCTTATCACAGACGCGACTAGAGGGCATTTATTTTGGCGGTATTATTCATGATATAGGTAGAATTCACCTTCCAGATGAGATCATCACATGCACCGATAAGTTGACCAAAACACAATTTTTACAGGTTCAAAAACACGCTGAAGTTGGCTATCAAATTTTAAAGAATATTGATTTTCCTTGGCCTGTTGCCGATATTGCCCACCAGCATCATGAACGCTTGGATGGTTCAGGTTATCCTCAAGGATTGCAAGGGAAAGAAATTTGTCTAGAAGCACGTATTATCGCAATTGCCGATGTGGTAGAAGCGATCGTGATGCCGCGCCCCTATCGCCCATCACTGGGTGTGGAGACCGCATTGAAAGAAATAAGTCAAGGACGGGGAACACTCTATGAAGCACAATATGTCGACATTTGTGTTGATCTCTTTCGTAACGACGCTTATATATTTCAGCAGTAAAGAACGGGTATTAAATAGCTTGCGACTTTAACGTGTCTTGTTGCCCAAGATCACGGCAAAAAAGCACCACATACTCGTGTACGAGTGCATTTTTCAATAAATAATTTGGGTAAGAGCTGCGGTGCGTTGAATAGTTATAGCCAACTATGTTAATAATCTCTTCCATCTACCTACCATGTAGATATGCTGCGCGCGATGTCTGCACTTAAATTTAAAATCACTGCGAAAGATGCGCAAGGTCATGCTCGTCGCTGCCAGCTAAGCTTGCCACACGGCATGGTCGAAACGCCTGTCTTTATGCCTGTTGGAACGCAAGCAACGGTCAAAAGCTTAACCCCTGCTGATCTCATTGATGATGTTCGAGCAAGCATTATTCTAGCTAATACCTATCACCTGATGTTGCGCCCTGGTGCAGATATTATCGAACAAATGGGTGGTCTGCATCAATTCATGGCTTGGGATCACCCTATTTTAACCGATTCTGGCGGTTTTCAGGTTTGGTCTTTGGGGGCATTGCGTAAAATTGAAGCCGATGGTGTACGCTTTCAATCCCACATTGACGGCTCCAAGTGGTTCCTCGGCCCCAAAGAAAGCATGGATATTCAACGTAAATTAGGCTCCGATATTGTCATGGCCTTTGATGAGTGTACCCCCTACCCTGCTACTCATGAAGAAGCTCGATCATCCATGGAAATGTCTATGCGCTGGGCAGCTGATTGCCGTGAGCATCTTCCTGTCAACAATCAACAGGCTCTGTTTGGTATTGTGCAAGGTGGCATGTATGCAGACCTGCGCCGAGAAAGCCTGCATGCTATTGCTGAAATGGATTTTGAAGGCATTGCCATTGGCGGGCTATCAGTCGGAGAACCCAAAGATGAAATGCTGGCGACTTTGGATGCCCTTGCCGATCACCTACCCAGCAATAAACCGCGCTATGTGATGGGTGTAGGCACCCCAGATGACCTTATTGAGGGCATTGATCGCGGCATTGATATGTTTGATTGCGTCATGCCAAGCCGCAATGCGCGCAATGGAACCTTGTTTACAGACAGTGGCAAAATAAACATTAAAAACCTTAAATATCAAGTAGATAGCTCACCTATCATGGCAGATTGTACATGTTATACATGCCGTAATTTCTCGCGTTCTTATCTGCGTCATTTGTACATGGCAAAAGAAATCCTAAGTTCAAGGTTGAATACTTTGCACAACCTTCACTACTATTGCGATCTCATGCAACGAGCCAGAGATGCCATCAATGGAAATAACTGGCCTGAATTTCGTGAACAATTTTTACAAAAATATCGCAGCAACCATCATTAACACCGAATAACCAATAGGAGTTTTAATTCACATGTCCAACATCATTCGCTCTACTTTCGCCAGTATCGCGGCACTGCTTGCCTTGAGTACGCCAGCTTTTGCCGAGGGTGGCAGCTCATCAAGTGGTTTCACACAACTAATCCCATTAATTCTGATTATGCTTATTTTCTATTTCCTGTTAATTCGCCCACAACAGAAACGCGCCAAAGAACACCGTGGTATGGTTGAGAGCCTGAAAAAAGGCGATGAAGTGATGACCAATGGTGGCATTTTCGGAACCGTTACCGATGTTAAAGAAGACTTCTTAAAAGTGGAAATTGCCGATGGTGTACGCATTAAGATTCAACGCGATGCTGTTGCTGCCCTTTCGGATTAGTCCTATCAGTTAAAATCACTCTCAAACTTTATTAATTCGATTTACAAGGAATACATCATGCACGCATACCCGCGCTGGAAAGCTTGGCTCATTCTTATCACTCTGGTGGTTGCCGTGATGGCATCTGCCCCCAATTTACTTGAAAAAGGTGAAAAGATGCCTTCTTGGTGGCCTGCTTCGATGAGCAAGCCATTGAATCTTGGTCTGGATTTAAAAGGTGGCATTCACTTGGTTGTGGATGTGGATGTGGATGTAGCCGTTTCAACCCGTGTCGCTGAAGAGGTAAGTACTATTCGTAGTGTCTTACGAAGCAATAAGATTCGCTACAGCAAGCTGGACAGTAAGGGTGGCTCCATTACTGTCGCACTGAAAAAAAATAGCGAGCTTCCAAAGGCGCAAAAATTGATCGAAGATGTGCTGCCAAAATACACCGCAACACTCGAAGGCGATACACTTCGCTTTATTGTTACAGCGTCTGAGGCCAAGGAAATCAAACACAATGCGGTTGATCAATCCATTGAAGTGATTCGCCACCGTATTGATGCCCTCGGAACCACAGAGCCTGTGATTGTACGTCAGGGTGAACGCCGCATTCTTGTTCAAATCCCTGGCTTTGATGATTCTGCTGCTGCCAAAGCCTTGATTGGACGCACGGCCATACTTGAATTCAAGCTAGTCGATGAAAAGGGTGACTTGGATAAAGCCTTGCAAGGTGATATCCCGCCAGGTGATGTCATTGTTTACGGCAAGGAAGAAATCCGTAATGGCAAGCCATTCAAACAGCCTTACTTATTAAAAAAACGGACAGAGCTTTCTGGCTCATTGATTGCTGATGCCCGTGTTTCGATTGATTCCCGTTATAATGAATATGCCGTCACACTGAAATTTAATAGTAAAGGTGCACGTATTTTCGATAAGCTCACCAAAAATCATGTTGGGGAGCGTTTTGCCATTATTCTGGAAGGATCTGTCAATTCCGCACCTGTGATTCGTGAACGTATTTCTGGTGGCACGGCACAAATCACGGGGAGCTTTTCGCCTGAGGAAGCACGCAACCTATCCATCGTCTTGCGTGCTGGCGCATTGCCAGCACCTGTGAAAGTGGTCGAAGAGCGCTCCATTGGCCCAAGCTTGGGGCAAGATTCGATTGATCAAGGCTTTGATTCCATCATCATCGGCTCTATTCTCGTATTGATTTTTATGATGGTGTACTATCGTCTGTTTGGGCTTGTCGCCAATATTGCCTTGGTCTTCAATATGGTCTTGCTGGTCGCTGCGATGAGCATGATTGGCGCAACCCTTACCCTGCCTGGTATGGCTGGCATCGTCTTAACCATTGGTATGGCGGTTGATGCCAATGTACTTATTTTTGAACGCATTCGAGAAGAAGTACGCCTTGGGAAAACACCGTTGGCAGCCATTGACAGTGGTTATGCCAAAGCCTTTTTAACCATTGTGGATGCCAATATTACCACACTCATTGCTGCTATTGTGTTATTTCAATTCGGCACTGGACCAGTAAAAGGTTTTGCTGTCACACTATCTGTCGGAATCATTGCCTCTATGTTTACCGCCATCATGGTCACCCGTGCCATCATTGCCTTTTCCACGGCAAAACGTGCCCGCATTGAAAAGCTGAGTATTTAGGAGATAACCATGCAACTCATTAACCCCAACTCAAACTTTGATTTTCTTGGAAAACGAAAAATTGCATTAATCATATCGGCAGTATTGATTACTATTTCATTGCTGGCGCTCATTCCTAGTATTCGTGGCTTAAACTTTGGCATCGACTTTACGGGTGGAACTTTAGTCGAAGTTCAATTCAAACAAGCGCCCAGCATCTCAGATGTACGCGCTGCTATTAAGCCCGCTGGTTATGAGCAAGCCATTATTCAAGAATTTGGTAGCCCTGAAGAAATTCTTATCCGTGTACAAAACAAAGAGGTTGAAGATTCATCTAAAATAAGCAACACCATTCTGGATAGCCTGAAATCTCACTTTGGCGCTGAAAATATCGATATGCGGCGTGTTGAATTTGTTGGGCCACAAGTCGGCGAAGAGCTCACACAAGCTGGTATCAGTGCTGTGCTGATTGCCATGTTGGCCATTCTTATTTACGTCACGCTGCGCTTTGAGTTCCGTTTTGCTATTGGTGCAGATGCAGCATTATTGCATGACATCACACTTGTCTTGGGTGTATTTGCAATTACGGGAAGTGAATTCTCACTTCCCGTTGTTGCCGCGATTTTGGCTGTGATTGGTTACTCGTTAAATGACTCAATTGTAGTATTTGACCGCATCCGTGAAAACCTTGAAGAAAATCGCAAGCGCAAGCATCCAGAGGATGAGATTAAAGTCTGTAATGATTCCATTAACCAGACTCTGGCACGTACCTTAATGACATCATTTACCACGCTATTGGTTGTTTTGGCGCTCTTCTTTCTTGGTGGTGAAGTCATCCATGGTTTTGCGTTTGCATTGCTTGTCGGAATTTTAGTCGGTACCTACTCCTCTATTTATATTGCAAGCCCTGTCATGCTGCAGTTAAAGGGTGTATGGCAAACTTCTGAAGAAGATCTCAAAGAAGAAGAGGCTCGGCCATAAGGCTCGTTTCCCATGTTTGAAGGCGAATCTTTTCGTGCCGATGTCTCACCCGATGTCCTTCAAGGCACACCATTAATACGCGCATATGGCGATGATTATTTTAAAATCGCCTATACGCGCTACACATCTGGCATCAGTATCCATCAGAATAATGTGATCACTGATTGGGGGCCTGAGCGACTTAAGCAGTTGCGTTTACAGCATTTGCAACACCTGTTTGATCAACCACCAGAGCTATTGCTGATTGGTACAGGCCGGCAGACCTATTTTCCCGATGAAGATGTATTGTCGGTACTGGCAGACAAGCATATTGCCTTTGAATGCATGGATTCCCGCTCGGCTGCGCGCACCTACAACATCCTAGTTACTGAAGGTCGCGTTGTTTCTGTGGGCTTCCTTTTACCGAATGCCCGAAATTAACACCCCTTGAGTCATCATATAATTTTATAACATTCGCCCAATTCCAATGCCTAAATTGACATCAACCACTGAGTTCTTAGTTTACAGTTGGTCTAACCTGAATAATTCACAAATA